>JAPUIA010000133.1 GCA_027297435.1 Gammaproteobacteria bacterium
ACACGCGCTCACCCGACTTCGCCCAGACGTAATCACCACTCCAGGTAGATGTCCACGCCGTGGGGTCATCGACGGTGAAGCTGTACTGGAGGTGGTCACCGTCCAGAGCGACGAGGCGCTCAGTCACCTTGAGATTCCGGGTCGCTCCCACCAGACCCGTCTGATCACGAAAGTTGGTGGTCTCGATGACGAGCGTGTCCCCCTCCCACCAGCCGATCGAATCGCCTAGCCAGTTGCGGATCTCCTCGCTGACGTGCTCGGAGTCGATGCGAACGATTCGCGCGTCGTGGATCATCTCGTTCATGATCATCACGTACTCGGGAGTCTGCACGACGCGCAGAAAGTTGTTGTAGAGGGACGGGAGCGTTGGCGGGCCCTCGACGAAGCCGAGAAGACATCGTTCGGTCACGGGTCGCAGCTCGAGATCGTCGTACGGTCCGGGTCCTTCCTCGTCCAACCACCAGGCGGTGCCGTCGTTGTGCAGGAAGCTCGAGAAGAACTTCGCGTACGCCGTGCCGACCTCGGGGTGCATGGGGGGTCTTCGACCGTTGGGCGGATCGGTGATGATCGAAGTCCGAAACTTGCCATCGATCGAGAATGCATTCTCGCCCCGGTCGAACCAGAAGACGTTGTAGGCGCCGACGTTGCCCGCGCCAAACAGCTCCGCTTCCTGTCGCCGGTCCTCGAAGCCCACCAACGGGGCGCCGCCCACCGCGGGCGCCTCTCTAGCTCCGAGGGTCGGTGCGTTGCCTTTGGCCATGAGGGCCTGCTCCTCTTCCACGATCCTTTCGGCCTCCTCCTCGGTCAGGAACAGTCGATCGGCGAACCGTGGTGGCCGCTCGAGGGGAGTGAGGGTTGCCGCGTCGAAGGTGCCGGATAGGTCCGGTCTGCCATCCGACGTGCGGCGGATGTCGGGACGTTCAGCCGAGAGCGCCGCAGCAGCAAGCACGAGCAAGCCCAGCAACGCGGCGACGAAGGTGCGGGTTCTCATCGGAAGTACCCTCCCTGCATGTTCGATTTCAGGCTAACGCATTGTGCGCGCCGAAGTCTAAGGAGACGGTGAGCGAATTCAAACCGACATGGCTTGCGGTAGGCTATTGGAGGTTCGCTGAAGTCGCCTATCATGTAGCTCGACGTCATACCGAGCTCAAGCGATGCGTAAACTCATGCAGTGGGCCAAGCGATGGCTCGCCAAGCTCAATCCTCACCCTGAGACTTGGCGCGGCATGGGCCGCGCGCTGCATTATGGCGGTTGGCTCATTCTTGTTGCGACCGGCTTGACCTTGATGACCGGGACCTCGTTCGGCGGCTGGTTGGGCGTCACCGCCATAGTTGGCATCATGATCGCGAGCGTCGTGGGTATCTGGTGGGCGCTGGGATTGATCGCGAAGGCGCGGCCCGGATTTCGTTTCGGCTTGTTGTTGGCATTGACGGCGACGGTGATCATGGTGCTCGGGCTAGGCGTTGCGGGTGTGGTGCTCTATGTCAGCTTCGTACTGGGCGTCCTGCTACTGCTGGGGGGTGGTTACGCTAGTTGGCGTCGTTTGGGTTGGCGTTGGCACAACGGAACGTTCCTGGGGCTGGGCGCGGTAGGGTTCGTGGTGTTGTCAGGCGCCTTTCTGGTCGAAGGCTGGCAAGTCGAAGAGGACATTCACTGGCAACCCATGGCCTCACCCGTGCTTGCCGTTCCGAATCCGGGCGAACCCGGCAGTCACACGTCGAAGAGCTATTTCTACGGCCCCGGCCATGATCCTCACCGGGATGAATTCGGTGAAAACGTCGATCTCGTCTCCGAGAGCGTGGATGGCAGCAAGCTGCTAGATGGCTGGGAAGGCGCGGCCGGATGGGCGCGGACGCGCTATTGGGGGGTCGACGCGGAAAATTTGCCGGTGCGGGGCCGGGCTCGCGTACCCGATGGTGATGGGCCCTACCCCATTGTGCTCATCGTGCACGGTAACCACGGCATGGAGGATTATTCGGATGATGGCTACGAATACCTCACGGAGCATTTCGCCTCGCGCGGCTTCATCGCGGTTTCGGTGGATGAGAATTTTCTCAACAGCTCGCTCGGGGACCTACTTGGCGGTCCCAACGGTGGTCTCGAGGAAGAAAGCGATGCCCGGGGTTGGATGCTGTTGCAGCATCTTCGACAGTGGCGGGATTGGAATGAAGATGCGAAGCACCCGTTCTTTGGCAAGGTGGATCTCGACCGTGTCGTACTGATCGGACATAGCCGCGGCGGTGAAGCCGTTTCCGAAGCGGCCGTGTTCAACGGTTTAAGCGCGTATCCGGACGACGCGACGTTGAAGTTCGACTTCAATTTCGGGTTGCGTGGCGTCATTGCCATTGCGCCCGTAGATCATCAATACCATCCACGCGATCGCGATACGCCGATGAATGACGTGAGCTACCTTGTCATTCATGGCAGTCATGACGGCGACGTTACGGCGTATGCCGGTTTTGCGACCTATTCGCGCCTGAAGTTCGACGCATGTGGGGCTTGCTTCAAGGCCGGTTTTTATCTCATTGGTGCCAATCACGGTCAGTTCAATACCGGTTGGGGTCGGTATGACATGCCCGCACCGCGGATCAATTTCTTCAACCTCGAACCCATCATGAACGGTGACGATCAGCGTGCGGTCGCCAAGGTAGTGTTCACCGCTTTTCTCGAGGCGACACTCAATGACGACGTTCGGTATCGGCGTTTCCTGGCCGCGCCCGAACAAGGACACCGCTTCTTTCCGGCAAGTGCCCGCTATCTCAGCCATTTTCGCGACGCCACCGATGTGGTGTTGGCGGATTTCGAAGAGGATGCCGACGTGGCAACCGGTTCGAACCCCGGTGTAAGCCTTACGGCGGATGGGTTGGCGTTGTGGAAGGAATTCGAGGTGCCGCTCAAGTGGCGGGACACGGACACCGCGGCAGCCATGCTCGGATGGCATTCGGAAGAAGCTGAGGCGCCGACCGCTTGGTATCGGCTCGGCCTGCCGGCGCTGGAAACGTACGGTACCACCACGCTCGCCCTGTCGCTGGCGATGAGCGGGGTATCGCCCGGAGACGTCGATGACTACGAACCGCCCGAGTCGGTCGATTTCACGCTAAAGCTCGAAGATAGCCAAGGCGTTGAAGCCGCGTTACGTCTGAGTTCGCGACGCGCGTTGCTCCCGAACGTGGAACCGCGCTTATACAAATTGAAGGCGTTGGGCGGCGGGGAGAGATCAGAGTTGGTGTTTCAGCGGTACCGGTTCGCACTCGAAGAATGGGTTACCGTTGAACCGGCGCTCGACGTCGCTGCACTCACAAGCCTTACGTTGCTGTTCGACGAGACCCCGAGCGCGACGATCGTGATTGACGACGTGGTTCTGTCGAACGCTGGCTTTTAGGGCACCTCTTAAGACCTATGGCGCACTCAGTGCTTCTTCGCGCATGCAGTAAGTGCGCAATCTTTGATTGCGCCAAGCCGAATGAAAAGATTCGGCCTCAGTCGCTGACCGGCGTACCCGGCTCGATCGAACCTGATGCAATGATGCGTGCGCGAATACCCGCCGTATGGGTGAACGCTTTGACGACTTCAGCGGCGCTCACGGTCTCGGTTGCGAGGCGTGCGCCGAGACTCGCGCACGGCTCGCAGAGCTCGAAGCATTCCACTATGGCATCGCCTAGTTTGAATCGCTTGCCGACGAGCACATTGAGTCTCACGCCGCGGGTCACGAGGTTGCGGCAGGTGGCGGCGGCGCTAATGCCAAGGCCGGTGGCTTCGTTGAACGCCTCGACTTGTTCTGCCTCGATCATGGACACCACACCGCCCTCGGCGTTCGCATAGCGGTCTCCTTCGAGGCCGATCCCGACCAGCAGTTCTGCCGAATCGACGCTCGACTGGAGAGTTCCATGAGCGGGAGAGGTATTGATCGCTTCGATGACGCCAGGCATGAACATTCCTACTTGTTCTACTTGAGGGGGCGCATCTTAACCAAGGCCGACCGATCGATGCTAGGCTTTGCTTCTTTCACGCGGAACGGGCCATGAAACTCACCATCGTCGATGTGTTTGCCGAAACCCTGTATGCCGGCAATCAGTTGGCCGTGGTCGAGGACTGTGCACATCTCGATGACGCGACGATGCAGGACATCGCGCGTGAGATGAACTTTTCCGAAACCACGTTCGTCACCGCACGACACGACGGCCGGGCCACGGTTCGAATATTCACACCGACAACGGAGTTGCCGTTTGCGGGGCATCCCACGCTCGGCACGGCGTGGGTGCTTGCGGGCGGCGAAGGTGAGTACACGTTGGACCTTGGCGTTGGTCCGGTGCGGGTGACCTTTGCAGACGGATTGGGTTGGATGGAGCCCCCCGACGTGCGGTTCGATGGAACCTTCGAACCGGACAAGGCGGCCGAGCTTGTCGGGCTCGACGTTGCCGACCTCGATCCGGACTACCCGCTGCAGTTCGCACAAGTCGGTCCCAAGTTCATTCTCATCGGCGTGAAAACGCTGGACGCGCTGCGGCGAGCTAGTTTGAACGGTGATCTGCACGCCGACTACCTCGCTAGTGGTATCGGTGTGCAATGTGTATTCGTTTTCAGTAGCGACAGCTACGGGGAGGACGCTGACTATGCGGCGCGCATGTTCTTTCACGCCGGCAGCGTGCGCGAGGACCCAGCGACGGGCAGCGCCAACTCGGCCTTCGCTGCCTATCTGAAGAACCTGTTTGGCATGGGTCGTACGTATGTCGTCGACCAGGGCGTCGAGATGCAGCGGGCGTCACGACTCTATCTGGAAATTGGCGAAACCAACCGAGTGGGGGGCAAAGTGCAGCCGGTCGCACAAGGCCAGTTCAGTTGACCGCAGGCGTGTGAAAGACGACGACATTGATGGTGGTCGCGAATTCGACTGGGGCCGCACCTCGGAGGAATACGCGGCTTATCGGCAAGGTTATCCGCCCGCGTTCTATGCGATGCTGCAAGCGCTGGGTATCGGCACGCCGGAACAACGCATACTGGATCTCGGCACCGGAACAGGGGTTTTGGCGCGCGCGTTTGCCGGTAACGGCGCCACCGTCGTTGGGGTCGACGTTGCGGACAATCAGATTGCCCAGGCACGCCGCCTCGCGGAAGAACAAGGACTAGAGGCGATATTTTCGGTCTGTGCTGCTGAAGATATTGATTTTGCGGACGCGTCCTTCGACGTCGTCTCTGCCGCGCAAGCGTGGATGTACTTCGACGTTGAGGTGGTGATTCCGAAAATTCTTAGGGTCTTGACGGAATCCGGACAGCTGGTGTTGACCTACTTTTCCTGGCTGCCGTTCAAGGATGCGACCGCGCGCCAGAGTGAAGCACTGGTCTTACGTTACAACCCGGGTTGGAGCGGCGCCAACTACACGGGCTATCTCCCACGGATGTTTCCGTGGGCCAAGGGTGTGTTTGATCTGAAGAGCTTTCACGTAGCGGAAGTTGCCGTGCCGTTTACACGTGATGGCTGGCGAGGACGCCTGCGCGCTTGTCGTGGCGTGGGCGCTGAGTTGACGCAGGCCGAGATCGAACGGTTTGATGCGGAGCACGCGCAATTGTTGGCGGAGATCGTCGCGGAAGAGTTCACTATCTTGCATCAGATGAGCGTGCATGCGTACGTAAGGAAGGGCGCGCTCTGGCCGGACAAGTCGAAGCATCCGGATTTTAAGCTCTAACGTCTGTAGAGCCGGCCGATTCTCCGGCATGCCGGGGCGCCGCAATGCGTGCGAAACGTAGCGGTCGAGAACAGCTCACCGCATACCTGACATTGGCGATCGTGCAACTCCGAATACCCCTCATCACTCTGGCGCTTGCGCAAGATCTCGGCGAGTCGGACGTTGGTTCGAAGCATCTCGCGAAACTCGAGATCGCCGATTTCTAGAAGCTCCATGACGGCAGACACCGACCATCTTGAGGATCGCAGTAGCAGCGATGCAGCTTCGGATGTGGTTTCGTTGGTCGGCATAGATCGGTCGGTATAGGTCGGGCGTGTCAGGGCTTTGAGTGCGTGACACTACCAGAAAATGCCCTCCACAATGTGGCCGGGCCGAACCTTTTCACCTTTTTTTCTGTGAAGAGCAGCCAGGTTGAAACTTTGATGCACACGTGGGAATGCGTTCTCTGGCGGAGGAGGTCGGTTCCTCCTGTGCGAATACGTTTAAAAAGTTGAAAAAGTTTAAAACTTTCAGCCCGACCCGTTGGTGCGTTATCGTGGCGCGAGGGAGGGCAACAGCGATGAAATTCGGACTCTTCATGTACTGCACGATTGGGCGGCGCCATGAGTTGGAAGCCGGGATGGCCGGGTGCAAGCCGGAACTTTACCAACGCATGCTCGATGAAATTGCGCGCTATGCAGCGTTCGCAGACGAGGCTGGCTATTTTGGTTTCGGCCACCCGGAACATCATCTGCAGTTGGAGGGCTTCGAGATCTCCAACGACCCGTGTCTCATGGCGATGTGGCTTGGACAACACACGAAAAAACTCAAGGTCATCACCTGTGGGTTCGTCTCGACCGCGAACAACCCATTGCAGACGGCCGAGAAGATCACGACCCTCGATCACATGCTGCAGGGCCGGTTCGGTGTCGGGTTGGTGCGGGGCTATCAAGCGCGTTGGGTAGAAAATTACAAAGTGAAGCCCGAACTCACCGCCGTGGGGCCCTGGAATAGTAAGTCGCCTGAGGATGATTTGAATCGTGAGTACTTCGGCGAGTTCGTCGACGTGGTCGTGAAGGCGCTCAACAACGAAACACTCCAGCATCGCGGCAAGTTCTGGAATTTCCCGCCCCTGGATTTTGTCAATCCGCACGAACATCCGGTGTACGTCAATCAAGGCAGTGGCGTGGATGCGGATATGCGCATCGAAGAGGTCGGTATCGCGCCAAAGCCGTACCAGGACACGATTCCGCTATATGGCGGTTTCTCCCAAAGTCTGACGACGGCCAAATTTTGGGCCAAGTACAAAGGCCGGCCGATCGTCCTGTCGGGCAAGGTGGATTTTCTGAAGGTGCTGTGGTCGGCGTGGGAGGAAGAAGCCAAGCGTCACGGTCACGACGTTCGGCCCGGCGACCAAGCCTGTTGGGGTGGCATCATGGTGTGTGCCGAGACCGACGAGAAGGCTTGGCGGCTCTTCGAAGATATGAAGTGGTTCTGGGAGACCTGGGCGATGCCGTTCGGTCAGGGCTTTCCGGAACTTCTCGTCGGGTCGCCCGACACGTTGAACAAGCGTATTGAAGAGGTGTCGAAGGCGGTACCGATCGACGAAGCGTTCCTGTTGATTCCACAAGGGCTGCACACACCGGAGCAGATCACGGAGTCGCTGGACCTCTTCGCCCGCAAGGTCATGCCGAACTGGGGATAACCATGGATTTCACGTACCGCGTCATCGAAATAATGACACAGATCTTCGTTTTCGCCCTCGGGGTGGGGCTCGCCGGACTGGTAGTCGTATACGTCATCGACGTGACGCAGACCAAGCATGCGGTGCGTCGCAACTTTCCGATCGTCGGACGGTTTCGCTACCTCTTCGAACATCTCGGCGAATTCTTTCGCCAGTACTTTTTCGCAATGGACCGCGAGGAGTTGCCGTTCAACCGGGCGGAACGTACATGGGTTTATCAGGCTGCTAAAGGGATCGACACCACCGTAGGCTTCGGATCGACGCGCGACCTCAAACCCATTGGCACGGTGATTTTTGTCAACTGCCCCTACCCCACGTTGGAAGAAGATGCCGTGGAACCGGGACCGGTCACCATAGGCCCGTACAGTAGACATCCCTACACCACCGACAGCTTCTTCAACATATCGGGCATGAGCTTTGGCGCAATATCGAAGCCGGCCGTTCAGGCGTTGTCCGCGGGCGCCAAACGTGCGGGATGTTGGATGAATACCGGCGAAGGCGCGCTGTCGCCGTATCACCTCGAAGGCGGCGCCGATATCGTCTTTCAGATTGGTACCGCGAAGTATGGCGTGCGTGATCAGGCCGGTGAGTTGTCTGACGAACGTTTAGCCGAGATCGCGGCGCATGAACAGGTCAGGATGTTCGAGATCAAACTCAGCCAGGGTGCCAAGCCGGGCAAAGGTGGTATTTTGCCGGGTGCGAAAGTCACCGAGGAAATCGCGAACATTCGTGTCATCGACGTCGGCCAAGATTCCATAAGTCCCAATCGGCACGTCGAAGTCAATTCTCCAGGCGACTTGGTGGACATGATCGAGCGCGTACGTTCAGCGACAGGTAAGCCCACGGGTTTCAAGGCAGTCATCGGAGCGTACGGATGGATCGATGATCTGTGCGAGGAAATCAAACGCCGTGGTGTCGAGAGCGCACCGGATTTCATCACCGTGGACAGCGGTGATGGCGGCAGCGGGGCCGCGCCCATGAGTCTGATCGACTACATGGGCCTGCCGATCAAGGAGAGCCTACCGCTTGTGGTCGACATGCTGTGCAAACACGGCCTAAGAGAACGCATATTCGTCGTGGCCAGTGGCAAGCTCATCACCCCTGGGGAAGTGGCGTGGGCGTTGTGCGCCGGCGCCGATTTCGTCGTCACGGCGCGGGGGTTCATGTTCTCGCTCGGCTGCATTCAGGCGCTGCAATGTAACAAAAACACGTGCCCAACAGGCGTCACGACCCACGACAAGCGCCTGCAGAAAGGCCTTGACGTCACCGACAAAGCCGAGCGCGTCTACCGGTACGCCAAAGCGTTGAAGAAGGAAGTAGGCACCATCGCCCATTCGTGCGGAGTGCCGGAACCCGGCCGGTTGCGGCGCTTTCACTGCCGTGTGGTGCAAGACACCGGCAAGTCGATACCGTTGGACGAGTTATATCCCGAGGTCTCTACCGCCCGTAGTGTGCTGTCTCCCAAATAGGTTGACGTTTGGGGCGTAGGAGACAGCACACTAATAAGAGCTGGCCTCTCGTACGCCGGACGATACCGAGCGTTTGCGCCCGGGTGGGTGCTGTTCGCCGATCACCGGTCCCCAATCGGACATCAGCGCTTGGCGGATACCATTAACTGACTCGAACCCCAACCGCATGGCAAGAACCTGTTCTGCCTGACGCAACGTCTCGAGCGCCGCGTTGATCATCCCGGCCCCTTTTTCACTGAACACGATACGGTTAGCGCGTCGATCCGACGGATCGGGTATCTGCGTCACGATATCATCGCGTTCGAGTTCGTTGATTTGCTGCTGAATGGCTTGACGACTGACCCCGAGCACGCGCGCAAGCTCGGCGGCCCGGGTAATGCCGTTCGAGATGTTGATCAGAATCATGGTCTGCGTGCGTGTACGTGGTTGGTAGCCGGCTTTCTGCATTCCGTTCTGCAAGCTTTCGTCCATCCAGTAGTAGGCTCGAAGGAGCCCCCGCATGAGCAATTCTGGTGGTTGATCGTCCATATCCGGCTACTGTTCTCCCATGAATGACACGATTCAGCACCGAGTGCCTGTCGACCAGGCTTCGGTTGGGGTATTGTTCCGCAAAGGGCGGGTGTTGCGCAACACGTCGTCGAACTCGCTGGGGAGACTTCGATGGCGCACGTTTGAGAATCTGGCTCAGACCCCCGTAGTGGCGTTCAGTCACCGCATCGGCGAATGGCGGCTTCCTGCCCATCTTGCCAGTACCGGCATGTCATGGGGACTGTTGCTCGGGTTCGTCACCACGGACACGTGAAGGGTCGAGGATTGTTGCGCTAGTGGGTCAGGAGGAGGTTAGGTGGAGCTCTACGATGCGATGCGCACGACGTTTGCGGCGCGCGAATTTACCGATGAACCCGTGCCGGATTCGGCGTTGCGAAAAATTCTGGAGAACGCGCGCTTTGCGCCGAGTGGTGGCAATCGACAGGGTTGGAAGGTCATCGTTGTGCGTGACCAGAGCACACGTCGGCAGCTCGTGGGTTTGATCGAGCCGACCTTTCAGCGTTACTTGGCCCAGGTATCTGCGGGCGAAGCACCGTGGAACACCATTCACGAGACCTCGGTTGATGACGCGACCATCGCGGCGACTCGAGTGCCGCGTGCGTTTGTCGAGCGCTTGACACAAGCGCCGGTCATATTATTGGTGTTCGTCGATTTGTCGGTGGTCGCTTCGTTCGACGTGCATCTCGATAGAGTTGGCGTCATATCGGGCGCTTCTATCTATCCGTTTGTGTGGAATATCTTGTTAGCAGCTCGTAACGAAGGTTATGGCGGTACGTTGACGACGTTTGTCGGGGGCAAAGAGCCGGAGTTGTTCGAGTTGTTGGGCGTCCCGCGTGAGATGGCGTTTGCCGCCATGCTTCCGCTCGGGCGACCGGTAAAGCAGTTGACCAAACTGAAGCGCGAGCCGGTCGATGAGTTTGCCATGTTGGAACGCTGGGACGGGAAGAAGTTGGATGAGTGATGTGCCGGAGTCGGAAGCAGAGGCAGAGGCAGGGGCAGAGGCAGAGACGTCTGTCCAAGAGGACACGCATGAGGTAGGCGGACGGTACGCCAAGTACGTGCTTGGCGTACTGATCGTCGTCTACATCTTCAATTTCATCGACCGGCAGATTTTGTCGATCCTCGCCGAGGAGATAAAGGCGGATCTCGGTATCACGGATGCGGATATCGGCTTTCTGTACGGCACCGCGTTCGCGGTGTTCTATGCGGTGTTTGGTATTCCGCTC
>JAPUIA010000134.1 GCA_027297435.1 Gammaproteobacteria bacterium
GCCCATGTCCAGCGTCCCGGCGATCACGACCGCGTAACTGAGTAGGTACAGGGCACACAGTCGATAGCGCTCGCGGCAGCGATCCAGTTCGTAGTCGATGCCGCGTGTGCGGAGCGCCGAATGATAGCGTGCGACCAGATCCTCTTGGGCCCTGACCTCCGGTGGCACACTCTGCGTCAGAAAGTAGGCGAGATCCTGTTCCGGCGCCGAGGTGCAGATGGATTGCCAATCGACGAAGATCACCTCGTCGTCGCCAAAGAAGATGTTGTCGAGCCGTACATCGGCGTGCGTAAAGCACACCGGGTCGGTACACATGGTTTCGAGCAGGCCGCCGATGGCGGCGGGCATCGCGTCTCCGGCGCCCTGGGCGTTGGCCGGAATCAGATCGCCGAACTGATCTACGACGACCGGCCACCCCATTTGAAAGCCGCCGATCATGCCATCGCGTTGCATGGGACTATTGTGGGACATTACCCCGTCTAGGTGTGTGGGCTCCCACGTGCCGGCATGTAGCTCGGCGATCGTGTCGACGACCGCGCGGGCATCTGCGAGCGAACACCCGGCTACCTGGTCGCCTATACGAAGATCTCGTAGGTCTTCCAGCAGCAATACGAAATCGTGGCTGGATGGTTCGAACGCCGCGTAGTAGCAAGCGGGCGTACGAATCGTTAACGTCTCTGCGATGTCTTGGTAGAACTGAACTTCTCGACCGTACATGTCGTACGCCTCTGCGACACCACGATTGTCCGCAACCGGCGATGGAAACTTGGCAATGACGGAACTCGGTCCGCTCTCGCTCTGCAGGTCGATGCGAGTCACTTGACCGATCACGCCAGAGCCTTCACTGAAGTAATTGACCTGGAATCCCTGGATCGTGCGCCCGAGAACTTCGGACAACCACTCAGCGGTGAGGTTTTCCGGTGATGTCGGGAAATCGCTCATGAACCCTTGCTGTCCTCTGCTGCGAACTGCGCGTAGGCCGCCGCCGTACCTTGCGCCATCTTGTCACCGTCGAACGGAATCGACATCTCCGGTGTGAACTCCAGAACGATACGTTCTGGCGTATCCAAGAACCGAATGAACATGTCGGGGTCGAGGTTGGCCGTAAACGCATTGCCATCATCGCCTGAGGCGGCCATACCCGTCGCCAGCAGGTCGTAGAACCAGTTTTTGGTTTTTGGGTCGTCGTGAATGGTCGTCCGGCCTTTGTAGGTCACGGTCTTGCCGCCGCCCATTGGGGTACCCTTGCTGGACATCACCACCGACGATCGCGGGTCTCGGGCGA
This sequence comes from Gammaproteobacteria bacterium, assembly GCA_027297435.1. Taxonomy (GTDB): domain Bacteria; phylum Pseudomonadota; class Gammaproteobacteria; order Pseudomonadales; family Azotimanducaceae; genus Azophilus. Next base: position 1,286 of record JAPUIA010000134.1, read on the forward strand.
TGGCCTTGATGCGCACTCGTTCACGGGTTGCCGTCATCCAAATTTTGCCGTCAACGGGCACGTAGGCGGTGATGACGCCGATCGGATGGCCCGACTTGTTAGCCCAGATGAACACGCATTCTCCAGCCGTGTTTACCAGTTCTTGTTCGCGCTCCGGATCCAACCGATACTGCTTGACGTCATCATAATTTGTCGTTTGATCTTGCATAGGTCCCTCCGCGCGGTACATGTCAGCGCAGGGATCGATTGCTGTCAACCACGACGCGGCGTAACTTGTGATTTTTGCATTGGAGGCGAAAATGATCGTCGGCATTCATCACGTAGCGATCGGCGTGCCGGACTTTGCCAAGGGTTTGGCTTTCTATCGGGATGTTCTTGGCTTTGAAGTCGTACAAACTGCTGAGTTCGACGGAACCACCCCCCTCGTCGACCGGGCGGTGGGGCTCGACGAAACGGCAGCTCAGATGGCCATGTTGAAAGCTCCCAACGCCTACATCGAAATCTGGCAGTACGCTAATCCTGAACCCGTCGATCACCGATCCAGGCCTTGTGACTATGGCTATCCGCATTTCGCGTTGCAGGTGGATGGTATTCAAGAGGAGTACGAACGACTGTGCAGAGCGGGCATGGAGTTCGTTGGGCCGCCCGTGGATTTCGGTGGCAGTGCGGCGATCTACGGCAAGGACCCCTTCGGCAACGTGATCGAACTTTACGAGATTCGCGACCCCGATATCGCGCAGCTAAACCGAAGGGATTAGCGATCTTGCTGGCGGCTTGGTAAGTTAGTCGGTTGCGGTAACGAAACGGAGCAGGGGCATGTCTGATTCGGCGACGACCTGGCACAATCAGCCGGCGCCCGCCTGGGAGCGTCCGGCGATCGGCGAGCATCCGATTCATGGTTACCGGTATACGAGCCGAGAATTCTTCGAGCGCGAATTCGAGCACATGTGGACCAAAGTATGGTTGCTGCTCGGGCGCGAAGACGAGCTGCCCAATCCCGGAGATTGGCAGCGCGAGGAGGTAGGCCCGGAATCTATCCTGATGGTGCGTCAACACGACGGCAGCGTGAAGGCGTTCTACAACGTCTGCCAGCATCGCGGCAACCGCCTGGTATTCGACGCAAAGGGCCATGTCAGCCGGTTCGTGTGCCGGTACCACAGCTGGGCGTACCTGCCCGACGGCAGCCTCAACTTTGCGCAGGACGCCGAGGATTTTCCGCAAGGTAATCCTTGCGACAACGTGCATCTCGCGGAGGTGGCTTGCGAAACCTTCGCCGGGTTCGTTTGGGTCAATATGGATCGAGATGCCGAGCCGCTAAAGGCCTATCTAGGTCCAATCTGGGACGACTGGAACATGTACCC
>JAPUIA010000135.1 GCA_027297435.1 Gammaproteobacteria bacterium
CGAGTATCGTGAAATCATCGACGGGTTGATCGCTCGGCATGACGGCCGGGTCTTCAGCACCGGAGGCGACAGCGTGCTGGCCGAGTTCAGCAGCGCAGTCGAGGCGGTACGCTGCGCCATTTCATGGCAGGAAGAGATTGCCGGCCGCAATGCCGAACTGGCCTCTGACCGGCAACTGAAGTTCCGCATCGGAATCAATGTCGGCGATGTCATGATCAGGGACGGCGACCTGTTCGGCGATGGGGTCAACCTCGTCGCCCGGCTGGAGGCGCTGGCCGATCCCGGCGGGGTCTGCATCTCGGGCGACGTCTATCGTCAGGTGCGCGGTAAGCTCGATGCGGTGTTCGTCGATCTCGGCGAGCAGACGGTCAAGAACATCTCCGAGGCGGTGCGGGTCTACGGCATCGATCTTGCCGCCGCCGCGCTCGACTATCTGAATCGGGTCGACCCGGTCGAGGTCGTGACCACCTGCATCGAACGCTATCAGCAATACGTCTGAACAAAACGTGTGGGCAGCGAAAACGTGGCAAGTGCGCAGGGGCTGAAAGAGGTCGGGTATTTCGATTGCGCGGGAGGCGGGCAGATCCGCGTCGACGGCACGACGGCCTATGTCGGCCACATGGCCAACCCGTTCGGCACCAGCGTCGTCGATATGTCGGACCCGAAGAACCCGAAGCTCTTGTCGCACATCGAAATGCCGCCCGGCACACATGCGCACAAAGTGCATGCCCGCGGCGACCTGATGGTGCGGAACCATGAACTGATCGGTCCCGGCAAGCCGGACGACTTCCACACAGGCGTCGGCATTTACGACGTGTCGGACAAGTCCAACCCACGGTTGATCACCACTTGGGACACGGTCGGCCGTGGCGTCCACCGGTTCGATTTCGACGGGCGCTACATGTATTTGTCGTCCACCGTCGAGGACTTTCGCGGACCGATCATGTTGGTGCTCGACATTCAGGATCCGGAACATCCGGCCGAGGTCTCCAAGTGGTGGATTCCCGGCCAGTGGGAAGCCGGCGGCGAGGAATATGTGTGGGGCGACGGACCCGAACCGCGCTGCCATCACCCGCTGCGGCTGGGCAATCGGCTGTACACGAGCTATTGGCACCACGGGTTCTTCATCCTCGATATCGACGATCTGTCAAACCCGAAGCTGGTGTCCGCGTTCAACACCGGCCCGACCTTTCCGCACCCGACCCACACCGCGCTGCCGATACCGTTCGAGATCAACGGCCACCGGATCATGATCGTCGCCGACGAGGATGTCGCCAAGCTGCGCCCGCACGCGCCCGCCTTCATGTGGGTGTTCGACATCACCGATGAAACCAACCCGATCCCCATCTCGTCGTGGCAGGTCGAAGGACTCGACCCGGACGGCGCGCCGCAGGGCCTCTATACCGGCTGCCACCAGCCGAGCGAAATCGTCACCAGCCCGGTCATTCCGTTCGCCTGGTTCTCCCAGGGTCTCAGGATGATCGACATTTCGAACCCGCACAGCCCGAAGGAAGTCGGCCATTTCATGCCCGACACGCAGCCCGGCTGCGACCGCCTGTGCGCCAACGACGTGACGGTCGACGACCGCGGCCTGATCTATGTGATCGACCGCCTACGCGGCCTCCACATCGTTGAGCAGGTGAAAGGAACATTTTGAAGGTACGCACAACGGTTTTTCGCGCTTCCGCTTCCTGAGCGAGAAGATGCCGTGGTAAGCTTGCCCATGGGATGATTCCGGGAGAGTGATATTATGGCCAACCGGGCGAAAGACGCCGCCGCGCGCGGCTGCAATCGGAATGCGCGGCTTAAGGCGCTGTACGGAAAGCTTGAGGAGCTCGACCTTGCACCCTACTGGGCGGTGCAGAACGCGCGGGAGGACCATGAGGAGGACGGGCAGGTCTTGAAGGGCCGCCGAGCCCAACCCTTCATCTGGAAATATGCCGACATCGAGCCGCTTCTGTACGAAGCCGCTGAATTGATCACGATGGACGATTCAGAGCGGCGCTCGATCGTTTTGGTGAATCCGGGCATGGCGCCGGTTCGGGCGACGGTTTCGACACTCTACACCGCCTACCGGCTCAACGATCCGCGCGAGATCATGCCGCCGCACCGGCATTCGATCAATGCGGTGCGCATCGGTCTGACCGGCACGCAGAACTTCACCGGCGTCGAAGGCGAACCGATCACATTCGGACCCGGCGACTTGGTGCTGACGCCCGCCGACGCCTGGCACAACCACGGCAACCACGGCGACGATTTCGCGGTAAATGTCAGCGTCCTCGACCTGCCACTTTCGGAAGTGCTCAACGCCGCCAGCTTCGAACACGACTACCGGGAAGAGGAAGACGGCAAGCTCGTCTCACGGTGCCAGCAGTCAGCGCGGTATTCGGACGATTATTCCCACAAAGCATACGGGTACGGCGGTCTGAAACCCCGTTTTCTTGACCATAAACGCGGCACGGGATGGCACTCGCCGATGTACGTCTACCGGTGGAGCCGGACGCGCGAGCTGCTGGAGAGTTACCGCGATCATGACGGTAGCCCGTGGGACGCCATCCAGGTCGAATACACGAATCCGGTCACCGGCCGGACCGTCTACCCCACGATGACCTTCTTCGGGCAACTGCTCCGGCCCGGCGAACGCACCCTTCCCCAGCAACAGAACGCCAGCCAGGTGGTCTTCCCGTTCCACGGTAGCGGGCACAGCATCATCGGCGGCAAGCGGTTCGACTGGGAACCGTTCGATGCGGTCGCGGCCCCGGGCGGCGAATGGTACGAGCACGTCAACGGCTCCAACAGCGAGGATGCGATCTTGTTCGTCGTGAGCGACGAGCCCACGCTCAAGACGCTCGGCTTTTACCGCCGGCAGGGAAAAACCAAATCCGGCGAAATCGTGGCGCTGGACTGAACCGGTCAGTGGATGTCAGCGGAGAGGAATGCGTATCAACCAGATAACCGTGAACTGGCACTCAACTTATTTCAGATAGCGACACTCAATTTCGCGTATTCCGCTTCGATGGATAAGAAGCAACGGAAGTTCATGGAGATCAGAAAAGGGTTGTTCCGATGACCTCGCACCACCCACAAGAATGCGATCAACCATACCTGGAATGCGTTCCAATACCTGTTAGAAACTTACTTCGGTTCCATTCACACCAATTACAGTTAATCCGTTTGGTTGATGCAGTGGAGCGCTCCCGCCTACGGCATCTAGGTGCCAGACTCCCGTTGATGTTGCGGAGCGGTGCTAGTCTGCTTATGGCTACAAAGCGAAGTTTCGCCCTCTCTGATTAATGTCCGGTGTTACCCCAGCTCCGGACATCGGGGCATTTGACTTGCGTTATGGGGGGTGAAGCGATCGTACTTAATCGGACCGACTTAAGGGCGGCCTTGACCCTGAACGGACGTTTGTGCCGGCGCAAATTAAACGCGGCGGCGCCGTATAAGCTTTCTAGTTGTGGAGAACCAGCGGGCGTCCATACGTGACAATGTCACCTGCTGAACGGTAGAGTCCCCATTGAAAAGTGAGCCGGATTGAATTTACCAGCTGCATGGACGAGAGGTGTGCGATGACAGAAGCGGGACACAACAGCACAGTCATGCATCTGTCCCATTGGGGAGCTTACCGTGTTGAAGTTCGAAACGGTAAGCTGGTGGGAGTCACTCCATTCGAGCGCGACTCGGATCCCTCGCCACTGATTGAAGCGATGCCAGACGTGGTCCACCACACGTGCCGTATTGCAGAGCCCATGGTGCGACAGAGTTTCCTCGCAAACGGATCTCAGAGCGACCGCGCCGGACGCGGTGTCGAACCCTTTGTGCCGGTTCCTTGGGAACAAGCGCTCGATCTCGTCGCGGCCGAACTGACCCGCGTAAAAACCAAGCACGGCAATGGCGCCATTTACGGAGTCTCCGGGTGGGGCAGCGCGGGCACTTTCCATGGCGCCAAGCAACAGCTCAGTCGCTTCCTCAACCACTTCGGTGGTTTCGTCGATCAGGTCACGAACTACTCCTTCGGCGCGGCTTCCGTGATCTTGCCCCGTGTCGTCGGCACGATGGAACCGGTTAGCCAGCCAACCGCGTGGCCCACCATCGTGGAGAACACACGGCTCATGCTGCTGTTCGGCGGTATTGCGCCAAAGAACAGCCAGCTTGCCAAAAACGGAGTCACCGCACACGAGACTCGGCACTGGCTCCGGAAGGCCCGCGACGCTGGCGTCGATTTTGTCCAGGTGAGCCCCATCAAAGGCGACATGGCCGAGGAACTGTCCGCCGAGTGGCT
>JAPUIA010000136.1 GCA_027297435.1 Gammaproteobacteria bacterium
GTTGGCCAGCGTCTGGTCGCCCACGCAGCGGTGAATGACCGCATACTCTACGCACATTCGCCGAAGGCGAAAGTTCTCATCTCCACCCGGCGCGTCCGGAAGTTCGAGGAACGCCCGATGCGTTGGATACCACGCCGCAAGTATCTCGTCGATGGGTTGCTCGCCGACCGGCTGACCAAAGACGGGCGTACGCCAAAGGACTTTCGCGCCAACGCGAGGCAGCAGAGCTTCCAGCACAGACATGTATTTTCGATAGTTGTCACCATCCGGATAGCCTGCGTCTTCGGAGTAACGATTGAGGTTGAGCATCAGTACGGGCTTGTCGCTGCCACCGTCGGCAATTGCCCTGATTGCTTCTAGTTCACTTTCGTTACGCCAGACTACGCCATCACTCATCAAGAAAGTTCCCTCTGCGACTCTCAGACCGGTTCACTTTGGAAAGTTCGCCAGCTAACCCGTGCGAACCACCGCGTAGTAGATCACGTAGAACCAACTGAACACGCCGTGGATCATTGCCCACAAAAGCGATTTGTTGACCGACCAGGAAATTGCTATCGCCATGGCTGATCCAAACGTCACGCCCGACCTGACGATTTCGGTTTTTGCTTGCATACTGCGACCATCCTCCAATCGTGTGGTTAGTAAGGTTACACAATTTGCGACGAATCGCCCCGCCCGCCGGAACCTCTTGGCGTGACCTACCCCGCAAGCGCTTGGTATATTGAACGATCTAAAAGTCCCCTGAGACAAGGGCAGATTCACCATGCAGAAATCATTACTGAGCAAGCTTATCGTATGCGTTGGTGCGCTCCTGGTCGGTTGTTCCGATACCACCACGCCAACAGACGCGATTAACCAGACGTCCACCACAGATACCCCGAGTGCCGAGCCGAGCACCGAGGCGAGCGAGACCCCGGCAGCGCGTTTCGGCGGCGCCCAGCTCGAGATGCCTGCCGATATCATTGTTGCCAACCCTTCAGCCAACGCTGAGCGCAGTGCGTACTTTGGCGACCTTCATGTTCATTCGACCTATTCCTTCGACGCCTTTGCCTTTGGCACACTGGCAACACCCTATGACGCCTATCGCTATGCGCGAGGTCAGGCGATCAAGCATCCAGCCGGGTTTGATGTACAGCTTCGTGAGCCCTTGGACTTTTACGCGGTCACCGATCACGCGATGTTTCTCGGCGTCATCGGCGCTGCGGCCGATACCACGACAGAGTTTTCCAAACTCCCGCATGTGCAGGGCCTGCATAATCTCAACGCGCCGGAAAATCTCAATATCGACGGCATGGGTAAGAGGGTTACGGCATTCAGAACCTTCCTGCCGCAAACTCTGGTGGGTATCACCGATGGTTCCATCGATGTCGAGATGGTCAACGACATCACGCGGAGTGCCTGGGCAGATATCATCAAGGCAGCCGAACAATTCAACCAACCCGGCGAGTTCACGACCTTTGTCGCCTACGAATACACGTCGTCCACTGATGATCGCGGCAATCTTCACAGAAACGTAATTTTCCGAGCAGCCGACAAATTACCGGCAATGCCGTTCTCTCGTTTTCACAGTCAGAATCCGGAAGGACTTTGGGATTGGATGGATGGCCTTCGCAACCAGGGCATCGAGGCGCTGGCGATTCCGCACAATTCCAACGGGTCCAACGGCCAGATGTTCAAGCTGGTGGATTGGGCCGGCAACCCGATGGATGATGCCTACGCCGAGCGGCGTATACGCAACGAACCGCTGATCGAAATCACTCAGATCAAAGGAACTTCCGAGACCCACCCGGTGCTCTCCAACACGGACGAGTGGGCCGACTTTGAAATCATGCCCTACCGTGTCGGCACAACACTACCGAGCGAGCCGCGCGGATCTTACGCGCGCGAGGCGCTACTCAACGGGCTGGCGTTCCTCGATAAAGGCACATCGAACCCTTATCAGTTTGGCTTTATCGGCGCTTCGGATACCCATACCGGCGCCACCTCGGACGATGAGTCCAACTACTTCTCAAAAGTAGGCTTGCTCGATTCGACCGGCTCTCTTAGAGGCGCGACGCCGCTGTCTGAGGAAATTGCCGAATTGATCCGCAATACTGGGCGCGCGGAAGTCAAAGAGATTGACGGCAACAACTATATGTCTGGTGCTTATGAAACCTGGGGAGCGTCGGGTCTCACAGGTGTCTGGGCCGAGGAGAATTCCCGCGAGGCAATCTACAACGCCCTGCGCCGCAAGGAGACCTTTGCAACGTCCGGGCCGCGGATGAGTATCCGCCTCTTTGGCGGGTATGGTTTTGAAGCGTCGATGCTTAACGATGAGGGGTTGGTCGCCCGTGCCTACGCCGAAGGGGTTTCCATGGGATCCGAGATGCTCGCCAGCGGGAATGCGGTACCGAGTTTCATCGTTTGGGCTACTCGCGATCCAAGGTCGGCTGAATTGCAACGTCTGCAAATCGTCAAAGGCTGGACCTTCGACGGTGAACACCACGAGATGGTCTATGACGTTGCCTGCGCGGGTGGTGGCAGCGTCGATCCCGTATCCCATCGATGCCCCGACAACGGCGCGGGCGTGAACCTTGCCGACTGCTCCTTCACCCTGGGCGTCGGCGATCAAGAGCTCAAAACCGTCTGGCAAGACCCGGACTTCGATCCGGCCCGACGTGCGTTCTATTACGCCCGTGTGCTGGAAAATCCGACCTGTCGTTGGTCGACGTGGGATGCCGTCCGAGCCGGGGTGCCGCCAAGGTCAGATCTAAAGGCCACGATCCAGGAGCGCGCCTGGTCGTCACCGATCTGGTTCGCTCCCAGGACAGGACACTAGCAGCGCATTGAAAACGCGCTGCTCGACTGCCACCATATTCGCGGCACGCTTCACCGGAGGCTTCAACCGCTTTGTTACCTCCACAGTTGCTCCGGTTGCTTACGGCTGGAGCTTTTAAGCCGGGTGGGACTTTCACCCACTGGCAAAGCGCCGCCTTATCACGGCGCACGCCAACTCCAGTCATTCAACGAACTGATGAAAACGCCTACCCAATCAGTAGCTTTCGACTCATTGGTCCAGGTATTGCACACACAGAACCGGCTGGTACTGAACCAACGAGGGATGAATATCCCCCGGCTCCAGACATAACTCCTCTTCACCGACTCGCCATTGCCAATGCCATCTTGCAGGCGGAGGTTGACTTGGAATCCCAGGGCTCGCGCGACCTTCATAGATTTCTCGAAGTGCACTTAACAGAATTAGCTGTGCTCCGACATAGCGGAGGTTGCTGGTGTAATTCGCCCAAGCAGGGAAATTGTCTTGATAGAGATACAAGGGAACATCCGCCCAGACGTCCAACCCACTCGACCAGTAGTCACGCCAAGGCAGTTCGGATCGATCTGATACATACGCATACGTCCTCAGAACGTCATTTATCGCCTCTTCGGTAAAGTCGTATTCGCCAGCTCGTTCTAATAGGAGTTGATACTCACCACGGAAGGGCCTTCGCATCGAACGCTCCTCCTTGGAGAACGGCCGAAGCATGTCGTCTAGAAGTTTTGTTTCCTCGACGTCGAGCGGTTGGTTAGCACGCTGAGCCATGAATACGTTGATTGCAGGGAGAGTAATACCCGCCGTAGCGGTATAGATCATCTTGTCGATCAAGAAGTTGGATTCCGCAAGTAAACGTCGATGTGCCTGTACTTGGAAGTACAAATCCTGGATATCCAAGGTACCATTGATCAATATCTCCCTCATGGCCCAGAATCGGGTTGCCTCGACGATGTTGTTTCGGTCGCCAACGCCGAATTCCTCGTCGAAGTCGTTCGCAACGCGAGCGAGCGGCGTCACCTCCAACAAAGCCAGATAACTGCGCCAATACTCTGAATTGTTGGGTAACGCCGCTTTCGCAACTGAGGGGTTGCTCCGTAAGTAGCGCAAGCACCGACGATTCAACTGAATGCAGTTGTTGTTGAAATCTGCAGAAGTACTCGGTGTACTTCCTAAATACGGCTCCGTCTCGCTGAACGCTTGAAGACGTTGTGATCCAAGTCGATACGACTCGGAGTCCTCAACGACCGTCCCCCATTCCGCATCGTCGTTCTTGGGGTCACTTGCCTGGGTGATCGCAGGTAACAGAAGAACTGCCGCGATGAACTTGCAATAGAGACTGCATGTGTATCTCACGCTCTGACTCGTTCTCAAACCCAACGAAACTACAGGCTAAACCAAGAAGTGGGGTATTCCAACGACCGCTTCACGCCCTTGTAAGTGGCACATGATCTGTCCGGTTTGGTAGCACGTAAAGTGTCCGGTTTGAGTTTGCCGATTGGGAGGCAGATAGGGCCGGGCGCAGTTGCTACAGGAGATCAGGATCATGAGGTTTGAAGAAGTCTATACGAGTTGGCAGGACAAGCGCCTGACACAGTGCCTATTCCTACGCCCGGTCTCTTTCTGCAACCAAAGCCCGCACACGTGGGATCAACTCCTCTCCGTACTCAACGGCATCGGGCAGAGGATCGTAGCCGCGAATCAGCAAACTGCTCGCACCAAGGTCGTAGTAGGCCACCATCGCCGCAGCGACAGTTTCCGGCGTACCAACCAGCGCGGTTGAATTGCCACGGGCCCCCGTGGCTTCGGCCAACGCGGTATAGAGACAGGTGTCGTGCACTTCTTTTTCGGCGGCAGCATCCAACAATCTCTGCGAGCCGACGTTTTCAGGTGCTGATCCTTTGCGATCCCCTACGCGCTCCTTGATGCGTGCCAGTATATTCCGCGCTCGATCCCAAGCTTCGCCATCGGTCTTGCCCAGAATGGGCCGGGTGGAGACGCTGAAGCGGATGTCGTTGCCTTTGGCAGCGGCACGCACGCGTCCCATGAAATCCTTCGTTTCGGCAAGCGGTTCACCCCACAACATGAACACATCGATGTGCGGGGCGAGGCAGGCAATCGCAGCATCCGATCCGCCGCCCCCGTATAACGGGATGCGCGGTTGTTGCGCACAACGGATGTCCGAGTACGCCCGCTCTATCTGATAAAACTCCCCGGCGTAGTCGAACGGCCGCGGGTCGGTCCAAGTTTGCGTCAGAATCTGCGCGTACTCCTCGGTTCGGCGATAACGCGCTGCATGATCGACGTGGTCTCCGTCTTTGGCTTGATCCGCATCACTACCACCCGAGATCAAGTGACAGGCCAACCTTCCACCGCTCAACTGATCCAGCGTCGCAATCTTACGCGCCGCAAGCGTTGGCGCCACGAAGCCGGGTCGATGGGCCAGCAGAAAACCTAGGCGGCTAGTGACCGACGCCGCGTGTGCGCCAATGAGGAATCCATCCGGCGCATCTGAAAAGTAACCGATCAGCACACGGTCGAAACCGGCGTCCTCGTGGATCCTTGCGGTTTCCTCGATCACGTCTGGGTCAAAGGGCGGCCCCACCGGGGACACGATCTCGGACGCAACGCGAGGCGCGATCCAGCCAATCATCTCAACAGGCATTTGTCGGTCTCACCACTTCGTCCGTATCCATGTGTTGCACGTACGTTTTTTCGGCTAGCGCTGGCTCTTCGCGTACTCCTTGGCGTCGTCGAGCACACGCCGCATCGATGGCCGCTCTTGCACACGCGAAAACCAGTCAGCCGACCCTGGTATCGCACCCAGTAGATCAATACCGGCGTTTGCTTTCGCGGACATGATCGAATAGATCAGCATGAAGTACCCGAAAATGTCGGCGTATGTAAAGTCTTCGCCTGCGATCCACGGCGAAAACGATGCCAGGTGGCTCACCGCGCGAGTGCTCTGTGTCAATGCTTTCTCGATGCCGGCCTTCTCGTCGGCAGGCACGTCCTCGCCGCGCAGTGCCCCATAGCCGCGCCGCGCAACCCACTCGATGTAGAGTTCCAGGGTCTTGCACAGCTCACGGTGTTTCGCCCGAGCGTAGACATCCGTCGGCATCATGGGCACATCCGGATACGTTTCCTCGAGATACTCGAGGATGGCACTAGTTTCGGTGATCGGGCCGGAAGGCGTCACCAGACACGGGACCTTGGACATCGGGCTAAGCTCGAGGAACGCATCGGTTGGCGGAACGGTTTCGAGCACTTCTGTAAACTCGATGCCCTTTTCTATCAGCACTGCTTTGACGGCGTTGTAGTAATTGCTGCGGGGGCGCCCGTGGAGCATCAACATGAGCAAGGTCCTTCCAGTTGTTTGACCGGATTAGAACGGTTCGAAGTACCTCCCGCAAGCTGCGGTCGGGGCTAAAAGTTCAGCGGTACTGATCGGAGTTTCTCAGCATGTACGCCGGTCCATGTGGCCCGTCGATCGCCGCATTCTCACCATAAATTCGCTCTTTCTGGCTGCCGTACACCTTTCGATTCGCACCGAGTGGCGCCAACTGGCTGGCCCGCTGCATGGCGGCTTCCCGTAACCCTTCCAGGCTCGCGGTTTGCTGGACGATCCCGGCTTCCAACGCTTCCGGACCCGTCCATCGTCGCGCGAGCTGCACGGTCTCGAAAAAAGCATTCATCGGAATTTTGTGCCGAAACAGCGCAAGTTCCGGCGTTGGGATGCGCATGCCGAGCTGCATCTCGTTGGCACAAATATACCCACGGTCACTGCGCATGACCCGAACGTCATGGCACAACGCAAGCATGAATCCCGCACCGAACGCATGTCCGTTTATGGCACAAACCGTTGGCACGCCCAGCGTGATCAATCGCCCCATCAACGTCATGAACTCAGCGCCAAACACCGTGCGATCGCCACCCCTGTGTTCGCCATCCGCCGCCAGCCAATCCAGATCGAGGCCGTTCGAAAAGAATTTCTCGCTGGCCGAAACCGTGACCAGAGCCGCCGCTCCTTCCGAAGCTTCTACCTCCTCCAAGGCTGCCGCCATCGCGCGGACAAATGTCGTGTTCCAGCGATTCTCGCCGTCATTCATAGTGAGGGTGAAAATCTCGCCATCGCGTTCTAGCTCTATCATCGCCGGGTCTCTTCGGCACTTAGCCCAAAATCAGTCGTAGATCACCATGCAGCGCACCTCGATGCTCCAGCGATCCGGCGCGTCTTCCGATGTATCAGGGTCAACGAATGCGCTGTGAAAGCTGAACGAACAAGGCGCGCCCGGATCATGCATGTCGCCCACCTCCCCGTTTGCACGAACAAACGGTCCAGCCGAATCCCACTGCTTGATCAATACGACTTCGTCCCTCGTCATCGCCGGATAGTAGTACATAGTGTGACGGGGAGAATATTTGGCAAAGTAGTTTTCACCGATGCGGTCAGGGTAGTGAATCTCGAATACCACCAAGTCTTCCGGCAGCACGGTCTGGCTATCGCACAAAGCCAGCGGATTCGTACCGACCGGCTCCTCAGCGATGTTTCTCCAGACATTGATGATGGCAAACCGGCCACCATCGTCTAACGCTCGTGCTGCTTCGTCAAGAGGGATCAGACCTTTACCGGTTTCCAAAAAACCCAACAAAGTGTCGTTGCCGCTCGGCGGTTGCGCCAGCCGATGCAATCGTTCCGGGGCTGAGCGCAGCGTGTAATCGCCATGAACCAGGTGCGCCGGTCCCTGGACGTGCTGACCGCCGGCTATGCGTTGTTGGTCCTTTTTGCCGGTCGCCGAACGTACGTTGTGATCGAAAGCATACGCGCGCGCGCCTGTCGCCTGTTCAACTAGTGCTGCACACTGATCATAGTAGCCTTCGACCACTTGGACATGATCGGTGAAGTTGAGCGACTCGTCGGCCAACGGCTGCGTTTGCAGCTCAAAGCCATTGGTCGCGCACGTCGGCCGAGCTTCACGTGCAAGGTGTCGCACGTTGCGTACCAACAACGAATGCTCCTCCACTTCGATACCGTTGACGTCGGCAGTATTCCCATCAGGATCCCTACGGATCATCACCGCCCCATTGCGGAACAGAGAAGATTCGGTCGATTCGACCATGAAGTTGAACGCCCCTTCACAGGTCGCAGACTCCGTTCCGCTCACTTTGATATTCACGGTAATCGTGTCCAACGAAGCACCAAATGCAGATAATGTCATATCTCGGACGTTCGTGGCGTGGAAGCGCCGCTCGTGCTTTACGGCCACGGGTCAGCGGTCGACGTCATGGGTCATTTTTCATACCCTCGCGGGAGAGCTTTTGGGGAGCGAGCGACATGAGCAACGATCCGTATCTGCTGATCACGGCGGACACCCACGCCGGGGGCAGTCATGCCCAATACCGTGAATATCTGGATCCCGACTATCGGCAGGCGTTCGACGACTGGCGCGGCGGCTACAAGAATCCGTCTCAAGAACACTACGGCACAAAAAAGATGCGCAACTGGGATCTGGAGATTCGCAGCCGCGATCAGAACAGCCAAGGAGTGGTGGGCGAGGTGGTGTTTCCGAACACGGTACCGCCTTTCTTCAAGAAGAGCATCGTCACCGCCCAGCCTCCCCAGCCCGATCACTACGAGTACGCGCTGGCCGGGATCCGGGCGCACAACCGCTGGTTGAAAGACTTTTGCGCCGAAGACCCGGATCGGCGTGCGGGCAT
>JAPUIA010000137.1 GCA_027297435.1 Gammaproteobacteria bacterium
ATCCACGGGATTGTCCAGAACGCTGATTAGGGCGTTTGTGGGTTTCTCACTCATGACCCACCTCCAGTTTCGTCACGTTGTCGAAAGGAACTGCGGGTAGGTGGCTTAGGTACTTCACAGCGTCCTGGACGCCCTCAAGCACATACATCATGCCCACTGTGTGGTTAGGCCCTAGCGGTTCATCCTCGTGCCCGATATGGCATTGGGCATACTCCCGGACGAATGTGAGGACGCATTCGATAGCGTGGCACGTACCCTCGGGATCGTCAGGGTAGATGAACGGGTTTCGTGGTTGGTCTGGCGCGGGTGCGCCCTTATCATTGATGTAGCCATAATCGACTCCTTCGGTCGGTTGTTGGTTAGCGGTCTGTTTCCTAACCATCAGGTTGCAGGCCGCGCTTCTCGCTCCTACCGGACAGCCGATAGATGCAAATTCAGATTAATTCAACTCAATAGGCTTTCGCCTGTACATAAATCCACCCCTGTATAGGCATACAAGCTCCTGTACGTCCATACAGGCCGTTTTACGATCCAACGACATTCGCACAAAGGACTAGGGGTGAAAACGCCTCAGCGGGCTGCTGCAAGAGCCCCACATGGCCGATATGGGCCTAATTGAGCGAGGGTTCGAGTAAGTGGGGGGTGGTTAATCGCACCCTCGGGACCCGGCGTAAACGACGCCAACTGTGAGTAAGATTGTGAGTAACGCTTGGTAGTATGGCCATATAGCCTTCGTAAATTCAGGCACTTAGGCGTCGAATAGCGCTGTTGACCTATCAATCCTACATGGAGCTGGAAGACACGGTTCGCGGCAGCGAGGCTCGAGTCTTGATCATCACGGGTGAGGGTCGGGCGTTTTGTGCCGGCGACGACCTGAAGCAGATTCTCGGCAATCCGGCGCCTCCGCCCGAGGAGTTTGCCGAACGCGCCAAGCGCAGCGGCGGTTTGACCCCGGCAGCAGACGCGCTTCTTAGCACCGACATTCCGGTGATCGCTGCGGTCAACGGGCCCGCGGTGGGTTGGGGGATGGAACTCGCGTTGATGGCGGATATTCGGGTTGCCTCCGTCAACGCCAAGTTTGGCGAGTTGTTCGTCATTCGCGGGCTTTGCTGCGATGCGCCCGGCCTTGGCCGGCTGGCCTCGTTGGTCGGCCGCGAACGTGCGGCGGAACTGTTGTTCACCGGCGAGGTCATCGACGCGCAAACCGCCAAGGACATAGGCCTCGTCTCACGAGTGGTGGAGCATGAGGCGTTGCTGCCGACGGCATTGGAGATTGCCGGCAAGATTGCGGGCAATCCGCCGCTCGCCGTCCAGGCGATCAAAGCCGGGCTGCGCCGGACTTTGGACCCCGACTGGCAAGACACCGGCAGGTGGGCGAGTCAGCAGATCGGCCGGTTGCGCAAAACCGCAGACTCGGCGGAGGGGATCAAGGCCTTTTTGGAGAAACGCGAACCCGTCTATGTGGGTCGGTAGGGCTTCAGCCGCGGTCCTCTGTCCAACCGGGGCCGACCCGGTCGCCTACCTTTCCGTCGATCTCGAGATCGACGCGATCGGTGTAGAAGGCGACATAATCCTTGAGTTCTAAACACTCATCAAACGGTTCGCGGTAGCTCCACATGACGTCTTCGAGATCTCCGTGGGCGGTGCTGATCGTCCAGTAGCTCGCGTGTCCCTTGAACGGACAGAACGTGGAGGTCTCGGTGGCGGTGATGATCGAGGCGTCGACGTCATCTAGCGGCAGGTACCACACCGGGTGATGCTTGGTTTCGGTGACCGCTACCGGGCGGGTGCTGTCGGCGATCACGGTTGCTCCGGCCAGCACGCGCAGACGCACGTCCTTGGTCTCGATGTCGACCGCATAGCCTGGGTGCTTTTCGAATCCAGGTGCAGAGTTGCTCATTGACCTGACCCCCCGAACGAGTTGAGATTGTCGACTGTACGCACAATGTAGCATGACGCAAGCGAGGAGGTTGAATGGTTGCGGAAGCCAAACCCATAGGCAAGAACCGTTATCGAGAATCCTACGGTCGCTACCTGGAGGATTTTGCCGTCGGCGACGTGTACGAACACCGCCCCGGCAGAACGATCACCGAGTCCGATAATACGTGGTTCACCTTGTTGACCATGAATCAACATCCGCTGCATTTCGATCACGAGTATGCGGCGAAAAGCGAGTTCGGCCGGGTGCTCGTGAATTCTTGCCTGACCGTATCCATCGTCACCGGCATGTCGGTGTCGGACGTCAGTCAAAAAACCATCGCCAATCTGGGTTGGCAGGAGATCAAACTGACCGCGCCTGTGTTCATCGGCGACACGTTGTATGCCGAATCGGAAGTGCTGGAGATTCGCGAGTCGAAATCGCGCCCCAACCAGGGCATCGTCAGCATTCGCACCACGGGCAAGAAGCAGACGGGCGAGACGGTCATCGACTTTCGCCGCGCCATGCTGATTCCGAAACGCGGCCACGCGGTCGACGATGAGATCGACTACTGAGATAGTGTCGAGGGCGAGGGGAGCGTGATGGACGGCGATCAGGAAAGCATCATTTTGGATACCATCGACAAGTTCCTGGCAAAGGACGTGAAGCCTGTCGCCCGGGAGTTGGAACAGGCGGACGCCTACCCTCACGAACTGGTCGAGAAGATGCGAGCGCTTGGCTTGTTCGGCGCCACCATCGGTGAGGCCTATGGCGGTCTCGGCCTGTCTGCAAGCACCTACGCGAAGATCGTCGAACGTGTCTCTGCGGTGTGGATGTCGGTGTCGGGCATCTTCAACTCCCATCTCATCATGGGTGCGACCATCGAGCGCTTCGGTACCGAGGCGATGCGGGAAACCTATCTGCCGCGCATGGCGTCGGGCGAATTGCGCGGCGGCATCGCCTTGACGGAACCCGACTGCGGAACGGATCTGCAAGCCATACGCACCCGTGCCCGACGCGATGGAGACGCCTACGTCATCGATGGCACCAAGCAGTGGATCACCAACTCCGTCGAAGGCAACGTGTTAGCCGTATTGGTCAAGACCGATCCCGACACGACGCCGGCGCACCGCGGCATGAGCCTGTTGTTAGTCGAGAAGGGTGCGGGGTATCACGCCACCAAGCTCGCCAAACTCGGCTATCGGGGTGTTGATACAGGCGAGGTGCTGTTCGACGCGGTGCGCGTGCCGGCGGAAAACCTGATCGGCGGCGTGGAGGGCCGGGGCCTGCAACAGATACTGTCGGGACTAGCGCTCGGCAGAATCAACGTGGCTGCCCGGGGCGTGGGGGTCGCCAAAGCGTCGCTCGACGCATCGCTCGCCTACGCCAAGGAACGCAAGACCTTCGGCAAACCGATCGGCGAGCACCAGGCGATTCAGATCAAGCTTGCGGACATGGCGACGCGGGTCGAGGCGGCGCGATTGCTGACCGAACGTGCTGCCGCCGCCTATGACACCGGCGAGCGCTGCGATCTCGAGGCGGGCATGGCGAAGCTGTTCGCAACCGAAGCGGCTGTCGAGAACAGCATGCAGGCGCTCAGAATTCATGGCGCGTACGGTTACTCGCCGGACAATCTGGTAGAACGCTATTACCGTGACGCGCCGCTGTTGGCGATCGGTGAGGGCACCAATGAAATGCAGCGCATCATCATCGCGCGGCAACTGCTTGATAGATAGATACCGAAGGTAGCAGCGGCTTTAGCCGCGATTTCCGTCGTCTTAGATTCTAAACCGCGTAGGAGACACACTCGGCAATGTGTTCGTCGATGACGGCTTGGGCGCTTTCGCGGCAACACCCGCAACCGGTGCCGGCGCCGAGGGTGTCGGCCAGCTGGTCGAGGTCGTGTACGCCGCCGTCCGCCGCTTCGCGGATTTCGGTGTCGGTGACGGCCCTGCAGATACAGACGTACATAGTGATTTCATGGTGGGTACGAACACCCGTATTCTAAATGATAATAATTCTCTATATCAAGTGCGGATGCTTCCCAAACGCGAATGGATCACTGTTCGCGAAAGAGAATGATTTTCATTAAAAATCAATAAGTTACACTTGATTTGAGAGATAAATTGCGGCACTCTTGCGCCACTGAATCCCGCTAGGAACCCCATGCAACCCACAGACAAGGACGTGATCGTCCATCTCAACAAGGCGCTGAAGAATGAACTCACGGCGATCAACCAGTACTTTCTGCACGCCAAGATGTTCGAAGACTGGGGCTTTGAGCGTCTCGCGAACAAAGAGCGGGAAGAGTCCATCGACGAGATGAAGCATGCCGACGCGCTGATGGAACGCATCCTGTTTCTCGAGGGATTGCCGAACCTGCAAGACCTCGGCAAGCTCAAAATCGGCCAAAACGCGCCGGAAATGCTGCAGTGCGATCTGGCCTTGGAGGTAGAGGCCATGCCGGTGTTGCGCGAGGCCATCGCGTTCTGTGAGAGCACCGGAGACTACGTGAGCCGTCACCTGTTGCGTGACATTCTGGAGTCCGAAGAAGAACACGTCGACTGGCTCGAAACCCAGCTCGAGCTCATTCAGAAAACCGGGCTCGAGAACTACCTGCAGTCGCAGATGCACCACGCTTAGAGCGTCCTGGTTTGGTCCGACAACTTTTGCCGAATACGCGGCGCAAAGCCGCATAAACACTGGCTTTTCATTCTCGTGCAAGTTTGTAACTGGGTATTGCATCCTGTTACGGGTTGATCAATGCTACGAAGATCAGAAAGCCGTGAGGGCGGCTTTCCAGCCGGGGCGTTAGATCCCGGCAGATCATAAATTAGGAGGGGATAACCATGGCGTATATCCGTTTTGCCATTTCCGT
>JAPUIA010000138.1 GCA_027297435.1 Gammaproteobacteria bacterium
CGTGAACGAGCAGATTCGGCGCGGTAGCGCTTACTCGTTCGCCAACGCGTCAGAGCTAGAGCTTGCGGAGTTGCTCTGCAATCGCGTGCCAGGGTTCGACAAGGTGCGCTTCATGAACTCCGGGTCGGAAGCCGTGATGAACGCCATCAAGGCAGCCCGTGCGTTCACCGGCCGACCGAAGATCGCAAAGTGTGAAGGCCTTTATCACGGGTCTTATGATTTCGCTGAGGTAAGCCTGTCAAACGGATCCGACGAGTGGCAGGAGGAAGACCCACCTTCGACCGCGTACTGTAAAGGCACTCCGCAATCGGTGCTGGACGAGGTGGTGGCTATTCCGTTCAACGAACCGCAACATAGCCAACGCATTTTGGACAAACACGCGGGCTCGATCGCATGCGTGATGATCGACACTGCGCCCATGCGCCTCGGCTGCACGATCGTGCGGGATGACTACGTTGCCGCACTAGTTGAATCCGCCGACAAGCACGGCATGCTCTTCGTTCTCGACGAAGTCGTGAGCTTCCGCCTCGGTTATGGGGGTAGCCAGGCCATACTGGGCATCCAACCGGATCTAACGGCCCTCGGCAAGATCATCGGTGGGGGTTTTCCGGTTGGCGCGGTCGCCGGACGCAGCGACGTGATGTCGGTCTTCGAGGAACTCGCCGGCCAACCCGCCCGCGTGCACCACGGCGGCACATTCAACGCCAACCCGACCACCATGGTCGCCGGCCACGCCGCGATGACCGATATGACGCCGGATGCCTTCGAACGTTTGAACGAGCTCGGCGAATACACGCGTCAACAGCTTCGTGAGGTGCTGAACCGGGCCGGCGTAAAGGGTCAGATCACGGGCGAAGGGTCGCTCTTTAGAATCTATCTCAACGACCAGCCCACCGGCATACTGCGCGAGGCGAAGGTCGATGCGCGCGAGACCCAACAGCTCGCAGATCTACGCACCAGATTGATCGATCGCGGCTACTTTCTGGCGGGCGGCTTGTTGGGCTGCTTATCTACCCAGACGACGCACGACCACGTGGATGGATTGTGCGAAGCGCTCACCGAGCTGCTGCCAGCGGTCGTTCTACAGACCGGGTAACTGCAGACATGATCCATCTACGGGAGCGACCGGAAAGCGAAACCCTCGGGACGTGAGTTCGCAAAGTGACTCGCCGTATCAAAATTGAAAAAAGCGAGCACCCGTGCAAGAGTCGTAGCCCGTCTGGGACTTAAGGCCTGCAAATGAAAATCACACTCACCGTACTGCTAATGCTACTGGCTGCCTGCGGTCCGGACGTACAACCGGCTGACCAGGCCTCTGAACGTAACCCGGCCGATCTAATCCTGATGGGTGGTAAGGTGGTCACCGTCGACCCCGAGATGGCCCAAGCCGAAGCCATTGCCATCAACGGCCACACCATCACCGCCGTCGGCAGCAACGATGAGATCGCCACCTATATAGGACCTGACACCGAGGTCATGGAGCTCGATGGCCGGCTGGCCATCCCGGGGTTCATCGAGGGTCACGGCCACTACATGAGCTTGGGACGCGCGAAGCAGATACTCGATCTCGGCTCCGTCGCTGATTGGAACGAGATTGTCGGTATGGTAGCGCGTGCGGTGGATGGTGTTGCGTCCGGCGATTGGGTATTCGGTCGCGGGTGGCATCAGGAAAAGTGGGATTCGGTACCCGAACCAAACGTCGACGGCGTGCCGCTCAACGATCGGCTCAACGCCATCGCGCCTGACAATCCCGTCTACCTTGGCCACGCCAGCGGACACGCATCGTTTGCCAACGACGCGGCACTTGACGCTGCCGGTATCGACGGTGATACGCGAGACCCGGACGGCGGCACGATCGTACGAGCGCCGGACGGCAAGGCGACCGGGTTGTTGCGGGAGAATGCACAAGACCTCGTCGAAGCGGCGATCCGCGACTATCAAGCGCGGTTGACTGACGTCGAAAGCGAGCAGGTGGCACGAGAGCAGGTAAGGCTGGCGGGCGAAGAGGCGCTCAGGTTTGGTGTCACGTCCTTCCAAGATGCCGGTTCGTCCTTTGCGACCATCGACTTCCTGAAGAAGTTGGAGGACGAAGGTGCGCTGCCAATCCGCTTGTACGTGATGGTTCGCAGCGAGTCGAACGCGGCGATGGCCGAACAATTACCCCGCTATCGGATGGTGGCCGAAGGCAACGACTTTTTGACGGTGCGATCGATAAAACGGCAAATCGACGGCGCCCTTGGCGCCCACGGTGCGTGGTTGTTCGAGCCGTATACCGACATGCCGTCGAGCCTCGGTTTGGTGCTCGAGTCCGTGGCGGACATCGAACGCACCGCCGAGCTTGCCGTCACCCATGGTTTCCAACTCAATACGCACGCCATCGGCACGCGTGCCAACCGCGAAACGTTGGACATCTACGAAAGTGTTTGGGCCGCTGCCAACGCAAACGGTAAGGCGCTGCGTTGGCGCGTCGAGCACGCGCAGCACATCCACCCCGATGACGTTCCCCGATTCGGAGCGCTTGGTGTTATCGGCGCGGTACAAGGTATTCACTGCACGTCGGACGGCCCGTGGATTGCTTCGCGTCTGGGTGAAGAGCGCGCCGAGCAAACGAGTTACCGATGGCGCGACTTGTTGGACTCGGGTGCGATACTGAACAACGGCACCGACGTGCCGGTTGAGTCTATCGACCCCATTGCCTCCTTTTACGCGTCCGTGTCGCGGATGATGAACACCGGAGAGAAGTTTCATCCGGGCCAAGCGATGACGCGGATGGAGGCGCTCAAAAGTTATACGCTCGATAATGCGTACTCCGCTTTCGAGGAGGACCTGAAGGGATCGATAACACCCGGCAAGCTCGCCGATATCGTCGTGCTGTCACAGGACATCATGACGATCGAAGAGGATGCGATTGCCGCTACGCGGATCGACTATACGTTTGTGGGTGGTGAGTTGAAGTACGCCCGCGGCGGTGGGTGATCTACACGTAAAATGAGCCGCGACCTCGCAATCATCAACTGCAGTTTCGCATGACGTCGGATGATCCCGGAATCTGTTCGATTGAAAGGCTGAAGGACCTGCCGACACTAAGCCTGTCTACCGACTATTATCTGATCAGAGGCAAAGTGTGATGAATGAACGTAGCCCCGTTGAATCTCTGGCCGACATCCGCCACGAGTTTGGCGAGCATGGTGGTGTCAACATGTCGGTGGAAGCGAGCACCACATTCACGGTGATGGACCCCAGTACCATTCCCGAAATATTCGAGGGGGGCAAAGGTCCCGATGAGGGCGGCTGTTACCTGTACGGACGCCACTACAACCCAACCGTGTACAACCTTGCCCGGCAACTAGCCGCTCTTGAGGGGTCCGAAGCCGCATACTGCACTTCGAGCGGTATGGGTGCGATTGCCGCCACCTTCTTGCAGATTTGCGAATCCGGCGACCACATCGTGGCTTCGAACACGATTTATGGTGGCACTTACGCTTTGCTGCATGATTTTCTGCCCGCCAAAGCAGGCATCACGGGGACACTCGTTGATATCAATGATCTGGAATCAGTTGCAAAGGCCATTACTTCTGATACCAGGTTGATCTACGCGGAGAGTTTTTCCAACCCGATGCTTCGCGTGGCGAACGTCCCAGCCCTCGCGCGACTCGCACACGGACACGGCGTGAAGCTGGTCATCGACAATACCTTCAGCCCGTTACTGATGACACCGATCGAATTGGGTGCGGATATAGTGGTTCATAGTATGACCAAATTCATCAGTGGCGCATCGGACATCATCGCGGGCGCGGTCTGCGCCGAGGAAAAGGTTATCCGGGGGATGATGGACGTGCAGATGGGACCGCTGATGCTTTTCGGACCGACAATGGATCCGAAAGTGGCTTTTGATCTGAGTCTGCGCTTGCCCCACCTGTCCTTGAGAATGGCGGAACACGGCCGGAGAGCTGCCATCATGGCACACGAGTTGGACGCTCTTGGCCTGGATGTGATCTATCCCGGATTGACACATCATCCCGACCATGAGCTTGCCAGACACCTTTGTCGTCATGACTACGGATTCGGCGGGGTGCTGGGTCTGGATGTGGGTAGCGAGGAAGCCGCGAATCAACTCATGGAGAGGCTGCAGAACGGTTATAGATTTGGCTACATGGCCGTGAGCCTGGGTTTCTTCGATACATTGATGTCCTGTTCTGGTAGCAGTACCTCTAGCGAACTCACCGACGCCGACAAGGCGGCAGCGGGAATCTCGCCCGGATACATTCGATTGTCCATTGGATATACCGGTTCGTTGAATCAGCGCCTCGAGCAGTTGCGCGGTGCGCTCGCGGACGTCGGGCTGATAAAGTCTGACCCCACACCTGATTAGCCGTCAGACAGGAGCGGCACCGCGAGATCCGAGTGGCGGGGCAACCTGATTGCCGATAAAGTCAACGAGTTCTATTAGCGGCGTTGGGCGTCAGGGTAGCCGTACGCTGTCGATGTTCGGTTCCCTCAATGATTCCACCACGGTCTGTCGGAGAAAGATCGCATATCGATCTCGAAGGTCCAGGCGGATCGATGTTGCTGTGCCAGATGGTAGTAAGTGTCCGCGATCCTGGCGGGAAGCATAAGCCCGTCATGCTCCATGCCTCGGGTCTCTCTCAGCTGCTGAAACTTCTCGGGACCCAGCATTTTCCCTAACGTATCAGGGGCATCTACGGCGCCATCAATGAGGATATGGGCGACGTGGATTCCCTTGGGTGAGAACTCGGCATTGAGCGACTGGCAGAGCATTCGTCGCCCTGCCATGGCCGCCGTATGGGAATGTTGACCGCCGTTGCCACGCACGGCCGCAGTTGCCGAGGTCACCAGGATTACCCCTTTGCCGCGTTCTTCCATGAGGGGACACACGGCCGAGGCAAGACGAAACAACCCAAAAGTGCCCAGGCGCCAGCCCATTTCAAAAGCCTTGTAGGTAGTATCCTTCAACGCCCTGTCGCCGATCTGCGCGCCCAAATTGTAAACCGCGACTTCAATCGGGCCGATGTCGGCCTCAACGGCGGCCACCCTCTCTTCAATGCTGTTGTCTTCTATGGCGTTGAGTATGAAACCCGATGCTGAACCGCCTTCGTTCTCGATGTCTTCGATCATCCGATGCAGCCCGTCTTCGTCGCTACGTCGACACAGGCAGGCGTGATAATCCTCTTGCGCAAAACGCCGCGCGACGTTGCCGCCGATGCCGGCACCGGCACCTATTACTAAACAAACGGGTTTCATGATTCTATGCCTCCCAGAATATTGGCCATTATTAGCTAACTTGCTGTTTCATTCCCGGATTTTTCCACGCTTGTGGCGAGCGATAGGTTGGTGGTGAACTGGATGCCGATATGCGCGAATATCTATTTTCAAACCGTAGAAGGGAAGGGGCAGGAATGGCTCGCAGAATACTGCTAATTGCATTTGTGGCGATGTTGTCGGCCTGTTCTGATGCGGGTGACACGGCCAGCTTGAGCAACCGCGTATACGTTCAAGCGGGAGGCTCTTCATCAGGCAACGGCAGTCACGAACTGCCGTTTTCGACGCTTGCCGAAGCCCAAGCTGCGTCATCACCCGGTGATCAGATCCTGCTCATGCCGTCCGCCGTAATTCTGGATGGCAACATCGTGCTGCAGCCCGACCAGCAACTCATCGGATTGGCAGCGGAAGGCGGCGAGCTGGTCAGGGTGACCCATACCGCCGGCTCCCAAAGCGAGCCGGTGGTTGCGCTATCGGAGCGCAATGAGATCACCGGACTGCACTTCGTCGACCTGCGGGGGCCGGCCATTCTAGGTCAGAACGTCGATTTCAGCGGGGCGGACGTACACCACAATCGGTTCACCGGCGCGGTAGAGTCCGATGCGCCCATATGGGCTTGTCGGCTTTCATCGACGGTAAACATCAGCAATGTCCGGGTCTCGGACAATCTGATTCGGGACGGTTTGGCCCTGGGAGGAATCCAGGTCATTCAGCAAGGCACGAGCACGGGCGCGTACCGCTTCGAGCGCAACGAGTTCTATGATATCGGCAATCGGGCCTACCATCTGTGGACTCAGGACGACAGCTCGCTCAACGCGGAGATTGTGGATTCCAAGGCCGACAACATTGGCCGTGGCGACAAAAACTCCGACAGTATTCTGACCCACTTGTCCGGCAGCTCCGAGCAGACCGTGTTGGTCAAAAACTATCGATACCGAAACTCCGGTCAAGTCGGCAACGCCTCGAACACCGGACTGGAAGCCTTCATCCAGGGCGCTCCGTTCACTGGTGAAGAACGCTGGTGCGACGGCTGCAGGCTTAATCTGCGGATTATCGACAGCCAGTTCGACGGTGCGGTTGCGGACGGTATCCAATTGACGAACTTCGGATCGAACTCCGTATTCGATGTCGAGATTAGAGGTACGACCGTTAGTGGCGCCAAACCCCGGCAGGTGGGTGGCGGCATTTCTCTGGTCGTTCAAAACGAAGTCAACACGGGCAATCACGCCAATTTGCTCATCGAAAATAGCGAGGTAATTGACTCGACTGGTTATGGCTTCGCTGTTCGCGCACTAGGCGAGGGTCATAGCGCAACGATCGATCTTGGTGGCGGCGAGCTCGGCAGTTCCGGAAACAATCGAATTGTGGGAAGCGTTCGCGGAGAAATTCAGGCGACCAACGCGAGCCTGGTGGCTAAACACAACTGGTGGGGAGGCGAGCCACCGAGAATCGATCTTCAAGGAGATGGATCCGTTGTTCACGCTGATCCGGCTTTGCCGGTGGATCCTGCCGGGGGGCAAGCACCGTGAGCGCCCAGGAACATCCTCTTGTTACCGCGTATCGGCAGTTCAGCCCGACGTCGGAATCGTTAGCAGAACGCACACAAGCCGTGTTTCCGGGCGGCGATACCCGGTCGAGCGCGCACTACGACCCCTACCCGCTGGTGATAGATAGCGCATCGGGTTGCCGCATGTGGGATGTCGACGGTAACGAGATCGTGGATTTCATGAACAACTTCACTTCGCTGATCCACGGTCATGCGCATCCCGATGTCGTGGCTGCGGTTCGCTCACAGGTGGCGAAAGGGTCTGCTTACGCGGCGCCCAACACGGATCAGATCGAGCTCGCAGAATTGATCGCCGCACGGGTGCCGTCCATCGACCAGCTGCGTTTCACAAGCTCTGGCACGGAAGGCACATTGATGGCCATACGCTGCGCACGCGCCGCGACGGGCCGGCAGAAAATCATGAAGATGGAAGGCGGCTATCACGGCAGCTATGAGCTCGCCGAAGTCAGTCTTGTGCCCTTTGTCGATGGTAGAGGTCCACTGGAAGCGCCCGCGTCACAACCGGTGGATGGCAGTTTTCCCGAGAGCGTCTTTCACGACACCGTCATCTGCCCGTACAACGAGCCGGATCTGGCCCGGCGATTGATTGCAAACCACGCGCATGAATTGGCGGCCGTGATCGTCGAACCCGTGCTCGGCTCCATGGGCATGGTCCCGGCCACAACCGAGTTCCTCGAATGTTTGCGCGAAGCGACCCTGGACCATGGCATCGTGTTGATCTTCGATGAAGTCATCACGCTGCGTCTGAACGAAGGTGGCGCACAGACCCCGCACGCCGTGACGCCCGACCTGACCTGCATGGGCAAGATCATCGGAGGCGGCTTGCCGGTAGGCGCCTTCGGGGGCAAGCGAGAGCTGATGCAGCTCTTTAGTCCGGAGCGAGAAAGGCCGGTCATGCACGCGAGTACCTTCAGCGGCAACGCGTTGACGATGGCGGCGGGATTGGCGGCCATGCGCGTCTATACACAAGCCGATACCGAACGGATCAACGGTCTAGGCGCACGGCTGCGGGAGGGATTCAACCAAACCTTCGCACAGGCCGGTTTAGCAGCACAGATGGTTGGCAGCGGCTCGCTGTCCAACATCCACTTCACGAACGACGCCATCCATGATTCTCGAGACTCGATGGCGGCGATGGTTGGGGCCGGACACATCTCGCGGCTGTTACATCTGGGCATGCTCAGACACGGTGTCCTCTCCGCCAGCCGCTTGATGTACTGCGTGAGTACGGCGATGACGGAGGGCGAAATAGAGTTTGCGATCACGGCGTTGAACGAAACGTTGCAGGAGCTTCGCCCCTTTATAGAACAGGACAGGCCGGGGCTTTTGGTTGCCTAGCCGTTAAGCCCGTCACCCGCAACCTCTTTGGCAAGCGGGGCATGATGCGCCATCTAGGATTTCGCGAAGCGACTACCACAATCATGCTCTAGTTCCAATTTGCCGGCGCGTAGCCTCTCAAAGTGCGTACCAAGCCCAGCTTCTGTGTCTCGTGACGTTCTATGATCCAATTTGCGTGCGTCTATTCGACCCAAGGAATTTGGTCGAAGTCTCGTGTGTTGGCCGCAGTTCTATGGCGCATGTACGTTGATCCCAGGAGGTCATGCCATGCGAAACTCTTTTATCGTCGTACTCTTCGTCTTGGTGTGCGGCTACGCGAGCGCTGCCGATAAGGATGCGCTCGAACCGCTATCGAGCCTGCCGGCGATGGGCCCCGGGGAATTGAAGGTCGAGATCCACTCGCCGACAGATGATCTTCAGTCGACGGGCGAAGAGATCTCCTTCGACGTAGAAGGCGTTGCCTCGACCATCGGCGGCGTGCGGTTCATCGACATGATGCTGGTGCTGGATACCTCATCCAGCCTGCGTCAATCCGATCCGGACGACTATCGTACCGCCGCGGCGATCGGACTGATCGAGAGCTTTTCGCCGAAAAGCGACACGAATATCGGTGTCGTTGGGTTCAACGGCAAAAGCAAACTGACTCAGTCCCTGACGTCGAACCGTGACGACGTTGTCCTGGCCCTGCGGGATCTGGGACAATCGGGCGGCACCGCTCTCGCCGCCGGTATTTTGACGGCACTCGACGAACTCATGCTGAACGGCCGACCGGAATCATCCCGGGTGATCATGCTCTTTACCGACGGCAAGTCGAACAAAAAGAAGGCGCGTGTAGCGGCGCGACAGGCACAATCGCAAGGGATTGCGATACAAACCATGTTGCTCGGCGAGAATCTGAAAGGCGGCTTTCTTCTCGAAGAAATCGCCTTGGCAACGGGCGGCAGCTTCGTCTGGGTGACAGACCCGGAAAAACTGCCCGATGCCTTCTTGGATCTTCGTACGACCGGCGTCGACCGCGTTACGCTGAGCGTCAACGGCTCGGAACCGATCCCGGCGCGCCTGGCAGGCGGAACGTTTACCGGCACGGTGCCCCTCGAAGTGGGCGAGAATCGAATCGTGGCATTGGCGACAAGCCTGGACGACCGGACAGCGGAGTCCGTCGTCAGCGTGAGGGTGAACGACGCAAGTTGTGCCGCCCTCGAAGTAGCGGCGTTGAATGAAGGACAACCGGCGCTGTCCCTCAATGAACGAGCGGTCGAAATCGTCGTGGACGCATCGAGAAGCATGTGGGGACAGATCGACGGCAAGTCGAAGATGGCTGTTGCCAAGGAAATCCTGCACGACGCCTCGATTTGGCTTCCTGAGGGCCTGAACCTCGCGCTGCGGGCGTACGGTAACGCCAGTCCCAGCGATGCCAGCGACTGCACCGATTCGACGCTGCTCGTGCCGTTCGGCACGGAGAGCCGCATTGCCATCCGCGCAGCAATCTCCCAATTGCGACCGCTGGGACAGACACCCATCGCCTATGCGTTGACACAAGCCGCCGGTGATTTCGCCGCGCTCGAGAGTGAGCGCACGTTGGTGTTGGTTACCGACGGCATCGAGAGCTGCGGCGGAGACCCCGTCGCTGCAGCCCGCGAGCTTCGCGACCAGGGAATCATGATTCACTTGATCGGCTTCGGGCTGAGCAGTGTGGCGGATGAAGACGCTGCTAGCCTCCAAGCCATCGCAGACGCCTCCGGCGGTCGCTTTCTGATGGCCAACAGCGCAGCCGAGCTCAGAAAATCCCTCGAAGTGACCGTCGGCACTCACTATCGCGTGTGGAAGGAGAACACCGTTGTCGCTACGGGCGTCCTCGGGTCAGCCGAGCCGATGTTGCTTCCCGTAGGCGACTATCGAGTTGAACTCGATAGCATCCCGGCACACGAGGCGCAGATCAGCCTGGCTGCAAGGGACGATTTAACATTGACGTTCGAGAAAGCGGGTGGCGTCGTCTCGTATTCCGAGCACCGCGATCAACTTCAGCCCACGTCGTGCGAAGACGCCATGGTATCGATGACGCACTCGCAGAATAATCGAGGACCGGCGTTCACGTCGGCGAAAACGACGCGGCGCCCGGATAGGGCCTGGCGGTAGCGCTTCTAGCTTTCCCTCGCCCCTCTTTTCTAATCCTTCGCTCGTGCGGACGCCAACGCCGGACGCGCGTAACACGCATCCGCCCAGCGTTGCACATTGACGTGCGACGAGTAGTCGTGCTTAACCATGTTCAGCAGCAGCATCACAGCCGCGACGTTCAGATCCGCCACGGTGAATTGATCGCCAAGCAGGTACGTTGCTTCGGCTAGATGCGCATCGAGCACCCCGAGCGGCCGCTCGAGACCTTTTGCGGCAGCTTCGACAACGCTTGCATCACGCTTCTCTTCAGGGACGAAAAACTTCTGCACGACAATCTGCATCTGCAGCGGCTCGATCTCGCTGATGCCCCACACGCTCCACTGCGTCGCGCGTGCCTCATCGCCCGGATTGTCGGGATAGAGCGATCCCCCGTACTGCCTCGCAAGGTAGAGGTTGATCGCCATCGACTCGAAAAGCGTCAAGTCGCCGTCAACCAAAGCGGGTACCCGCCCGTTGGGATTGATCGCGAGATATTCCGGCGTCTTGGAGTCGTCGGAAAAATGAGTCGGTATGTGCTCGTAGTCGATGCCGGTCTCTTCAATGCCCCAGATCGAACGAAGCACTCTTGAAGCGGATACGCCATAAAGTTTTGGAATCGACATGTCGGTGTCCCTCCTTCTAACGGCCGCCCGCGGTATCAAAGAGCCGCGGCAAAACCATAAACAGATCTAACACTTTCTTGGTAAACATCGGGGACGACATCGGGAAAACTAAGGTCCCCCGCGTGAGGCGTGCCATGCACCGTCCGGCCAATCGCCGACACGCCGGCCGCTACCAGCCTTCGATAGTACGCGAGACCTTCATCCCGCAACGGATCAAGTTCATTCACCGAGATAACGTGGGGTGGTAAGCCTTGCAAGTCGCTGTCGGCTGCTTGCAGGGGCCACGCGAGAGGATTGCCCGCATGCTCGCCACTGGGGTCATAGACTTTGACAAGCGCCCCCATCATCTCGCCGTTGAGCATGTAGTCGTCGTTTTCCGTCAGCGACAACAAGTCCGCAGGTGGGCTTGCATAAGCGCCTGATATGTACGGACACATGGCGTACACACCATCAATCTGCTCGACCCAGCCTTCCTGATTGGCCTTCAAGGCGGTCGCTATCGATAGGTTTCCCCCGCCGGATTCCCCCGAGATGACGACGGAAGAAATATTCATGCGGGTTTTGTTCGCATAGGTCCACTGCGCGGCGCTGGCACAATCGTTTAACCCAGCCGGGAATGGATGATTGCCCAAACGTCCCCCACCATTGCGGAACTCCACGCCAATCACGACCATCCCCATCTCGGCAAGGCTGTTACGCCAGCGAGTGAACATAGGATCTTGCGCGGTCATCAGCACCATCCCGCCCCCGTGGGTATGAACGATGCACGGCACCGGGCCAGATCGATCCACCGGTTGGTGGATGTGCAGCGTAATGTCGTTGTCATCGACACCCTTGATCACCTCTGTTGAAGCGGTCACCGAAGGAAACTCCGGCATAGCCGCCAGTAGTTGCGGATGCGCCACCGCCGAGGCGTCCTCGAACGCAGCACAATAGGCGAGGCATTCTTCGTAAGATGCATTGGCGCCGACCGGGTCCACACCGGGGGCCAATTCGCCCGCAAGGACAATTGCCGCGACGATTCTTGGGTCCGCGCGCCGATCCGTCTCCAAGGTGGCTTCAGGGTTGCCTAATCTGCCAGGTAAA
>JAPUIA010000139.1 GCA_027297435.1 Gammaproteobacteria bacterium
AATCGACGACGCCTGCACCCGGAGTGGCGGTAGCAACATCCGACCACCGGGTCAGCTTGCTACGCTCTTCGAACGGAAAATCGAACAACGTCGCCAACATCTGGGTCGTCAGCTCGATGGAAACCAGATCCACCCAGTTGAACGTCTCGTCCCGCGGCAAAGCGTCGAGAATGCCGGCCGCCCTCTCCCGAATCGTGCCTTCCATCGCGGCGAGATTGCGCGGTGCGACGACGGGCGTGACCGTGGCTCGCTGCACATCGTGTTTCGGTGGGTCCATCGCGATGAACATCGGAGTCGGCATCAACTGCTCTTCCGGTACGCTGATCGGCGGCCCAAGCGTAATGCCGCCTTCAGACGAAAAGACGTCGTGATTGGTATCCACCTCCATGATGTCGTTGAATTTCGTGACGGACCAAAACGGGCCGAAATCGCTACTTGCGCAGTAGTGCACCGGATCTTCGGCACGCAGCCGTTCGAAGTAACGCCAGTGCGCGTCCTGTTGAAACAGGTGTGGGTTCGATAGGTCTATGTCTTCCAAGGGGATGGAATAAGGATCTGGAATATTCATACTTCGAGAATACGTGATTCTATTCGCCGGATCAGCAAGGAACTTGAGTTTTCGAAATGGCATCTCGACTTTCCGATAGCGCTCCCATGCGCTGGGTTTATCTGACCGCCGGGTGGGTGAGCCTAGCCCTCGGCATTGTGGGTGTCGTGCTGCCTTTGTTGCCGACAACCCCGTTTCTACTGGTCAGTGCGTTCGCATTCAGCAAAGGCTCCGACCGCCTCCACGATTGGTTGATCAACCACCGCACCTTCGGACCGCCCATCGAACAATGGGCAACCTATCGCGCTATCTCTCGCAAGGCGAAGTGGATGGGCACGCTGAGCCTCGCGGTCATACTGTCGATAAGTCTGATTCTGGACGCCGCGCCCTGGATACTCTGGATTCAGGGTGCGGTGTGTATCGGCGTCTGCCTCTTTCTGTGGACGCGCCGCGAACCACCTGCAAGCAACCCATGACAGAAATCCTCGTCACCGGCGCCACGGGGCGCATCGGCAGCCTCGTCGCCAAACGCTTGGTTGCATTGAACACCACCCCGCGGGTATTCGTTCGCAACGTCGAAAAAGCCCGTTCGCTGCTCGGCCCCGAGGTGGAAATCGTCAGCGGCGATCTCGCTGACGAAGGGGCCGTTGCGCGCTCTCTCGATGGCATCGATCGGGTGTTGCTGGTCTCTCCCGTGCATCCAGAGCAACGTCACTTGCAGGGGAACCTGGTTCGCGCAGCCGCTGCCGCGGAAAATCCACTCATCGTAAAGATCTCGGGGCTCGGCACCAAGCTCACCTCGACGGTCGACAGTGGGCGCTGGCACGCCGAGACCGAGTTGGACATTCAGCGTCTTGGCCTGCCGTACACCTTTCTAAGGCCAAACTTCTTCATGCAAAACCTCGGTTATGGCCTGGAACACATTCGCAAGACGGGTGAGGTTCGCGCCGCCGTAGGTGAAGCTCGCATCGCGATGGTCGATGTCCGCGATGTTGCCGATGTGTGCGTAAAACTCTTGACCGGCGAGGTCGATTCGACCGGTAAGGCGTATGCGTTGACGGGCAACGTCGCGCACAGTTACGACGATGTGGCCGCTATCTTGAGCAAGCTGTTGGTCCGGGACGTCGCCTACGTGCGCCAAAGCCTGGCAGAAGCACGCACATCGCTCGAAGCCAGCGGCCAACCGGATTGGCACGTGCAGATACTGCTGCAATTCAATCGGGCCTTCCTTGACGGTTGGGGTAGCGCGCCGAATACGGCCGTCGAACGCCTATTGGGACGGCCACCCCGAACGCTCGCCGACTACTTGGCAGAGGCAGTACGCGAGAGCAACCCGGATTCCGGTTCCAATCCGTTTCCGTCGTGAGGTAAACTCGATCCCATGATTATCGACAACCTGACCATCGACAAAGACGCTTTCGAAGCCGGAACCGGTTGGCAGCTGAAGGCAGAGGGGGCCTGCAAGGGTGATGTGTGTATACCGTTGCCCGGCGAACCAGGCTCCACCGTAGACGCCCAGCAGCTTGCGGACCTGATGGGGCTTCCCGTCGTCCACGACAAAGCCCATGGATTGTGGTCCATCGGTCCCGAATCTACGGGTGCTCGGGCACTCACGACCGCCCAAGCCCCCGATCTGCAACTGCCCGATCTCGACGGCAACGTCTTCCACTTGGCTAGCCTGACGGGTCAGAAAGTCATCGTTTACGCCTGGGCCCCCTACTGAGGCTGTTCCGGGGATCTGCCCGTGTGGCGGAAACTACGCGATGAACTGCATCCGAAGGGTGTGGAACTGGTCACCGTCGGACTCGATGCGCTCGGCGCCGAAGGCTGCCGGCCTTTCATCGAAGCCGCCGAACCGACGCACCCGTCGCTCATCGATCAACATCACGTGTTGGCCCGCTTATTTGGCGTCATCAACATCCCCAGCAGCATCTGGATCGACGAGGCCGGCATGATTGTGCGGCCAGCCGAAGTCGCGCCCGCCCCACCAAAACCCGATGCGCCATCTGCGCCGCCTGACATGCCTGCGGAAATGCCCGGGCGATTCAAAGCCATGATGAGTGAAGTCGTGAACATGCCCAACGACACCGAGCCCTACCATGAAGCGCTCAACGACTGGGTCGAGAAAGGCGCGGACAGCGACTATGCGTTGTCTCCCGAGCAGGTAGTCGAGCGATCGCGCCCGCGTACGGCGGACATCGCGCGCGGGCATGCTCACTTCGAACTCGCCACGCATCTGGAAACTCGAGGTGACCATGAGGCCGCCGTCGGGCACTACCGTGAAGCGCATCGCCTGGTACCGAATAGCTGGACGTTCCGTCGTCAGGCTTGGTCGTTGGAAGGCGGCATCGACGGACCAATGACTCGATTCTGGCAAGGCCCCTCAGACACAGACCCGGATGCGTGGCCTTACGAAGGCGATTGGTTGACCGATATCCGTCGCGAAGGCGCGGAAAATTACAACGAGCGCTTCAAAGCCTGATTCATTGCCGATCTAGTGCGTCATTGAGCGCCTTCAGTCGTTCGGGCTTTTCCGGCCCATCCGGAATGATGTGCTCCAACCGGTCCGGCGCGTCGCCCTTACGCAACCACTTGTTAGGGAACTCGGCAGCTTGGGTTCGGTCGGCGTGGCGAAACGTCGCGCCTTGATTGAACCTGACCGAATACGGTATCGCATGCCCACCCTCGCGATCAGCGAGCGCCGCATACAGTTGCTCCCGAAGTTCGACTTTAACGGCCGCATACGCTTCATCCTCGATCAAATTGCGCGACTCGGTCGGATCTTCGACTAGATCGAATAGTTCTTCGGTGTCCCACACGCCGTGATATTGAACGTACTTGTAGCGCGCGGTACGCAACGCAAACGTCGTGGGCGTCTGCGGGTAGTTGAACTCCCAGTAGTATTCGTAGGCGAGTGCATCGCGCCAGTTCGGGTCGTCTTGTCCGGTCGCTAGGTGAGCGAAGCTTGCGCCATCATAGTGTGAAGGCGCCGCAGCGCCGGCCCACGTCAGAATCGTCGGCGCGATATCGATGTTCGCGACCATGTCTTCGACGACCAACCCTTGGGCAATTCCGGGTCCGGCCGCAATCAACGGTACGCGCATCGACTCTTCGTAAGCGTTGCGTTTGTCGATCAATCCATGTTCGCCGAACAAGAAGCCGTTGTCGCCCATCAACATGACGATGGTGTTGTCGGCAAGCCCGTTTTCAGCGAGCCACCCCCTCAACCGTCCAAGACTATCGTCTACGGCCGTCAGCGTTTGGTGGTAGGCGCGTTTGAAATCCGCCAACGGTAGATCGCTGTGGTACGGAAACTCGTCGCCATGCCAACTGTTGCGCTGATTCTGTGCCCACATGGGTACGTCGGCATCGGGATCGGGGTTGGCCGCGCCAAGCTGGATCTCGGCTTGCGCGTATTGTTCGCGGTGACGTTCCGCCGGTTGGAACATCGCGTGCACGGCTTTGTGAGACAGGTACAGAAAGAAAGGCCTATCGCGGTCACGCCCGGACAAAAATTCGAGCGCGTAGTCGGTCAACTCATCGGTGATGTAACCGCTTTGCGGAACGGTCTGACCATTGACGTTCAACTGGCTCACACCACCGGCAAAACTTCGTGGATAGTAAGAACCCTGGCCGGGAAAGCTCACCCAATAGTCGAATTCATCACGCGGCTCGCTGATCGCGCCGCCCATATGCCACTTGCCGACGAACGCGGTCTGATAGCCTGCTGCCCGCAGCCGCGCGGGAAACAGTTCCAATCCTGGCGGTAGGGGCCGATTGTTGTCGATCACGCCGTGGTTGTGCATCATCTGACCGGTGAGAATGCTCGCGCGGCTCGGTGAACAAAGGGATGTCGTCACGAAGGCGTTGGCGAAGTGCGCGCCTTCCGCGGCGATGGCATCCATGTTGGGTGTCGCAAGTACGGGGTTCAAGAAACCCATCTCGTCGTAACGCTGATCATCGGTGAGCACGAAAATGATATTCGGACGCGAGTCGGCAGCGAAAGCCATCGCGGGCAACAGCAACAAGACCAACAGCGTCTTCATCGTTAGCTTCCGGCTACGCGCCGGTCGTGACCTTCCCAAAACGGTTCGCGCAGGTCCTTGCGCTTGATCTTGCCAACCGGGCTTTTGGGCAGCGGCTCGGTCGTGATGGTCACGCCGCCGGGCTTCTTATACGAGCCCAGCGCGTCGGCCACCATGTCGATAACCTGTTGTTCGGTAATGCTGTGTATGTCGGCGACGACGCACACAGCGTGTGGCGTCTCGCCCCACTTTTCGTGAGGCACACCGAACGCGGCCACCTCCAACACAGCAGGATGGCCAGCAATCACGTTCTCGAGTTCCGCCGGCCAAATGTTGTAGCCGCCGGAGATGATCATGTCGTCCGCGCGATCGACCACGTACAGATAGCCGTTGCGATCGAGCTTGCCGAGATCGCCGGTTTTCACCCAGCCATCGACGATGCGCTCGGCGGACGCTTTGGGGTTGTTCCAGAACTCGGACATCTGGCCGTCGCATTTGGCGACGATTTCACCGACCTCGCCGGTCGGAAGCGGTTGGTTGTCCTCATCCCATATCTGTACTTCGGCAAACGGTAACGCGAGCCCGCAAGCACGCAGCGGATTGGAGCCTTCGATTTCAGCAAACCACTGGCGAGGCCCCATCATGGCGATGGGCAGCACTTCGGTCTGACCGTAGCCTTGGTACAACACGTCGCCAAACACCTCGCGTGCCGCAAGCGCGGTTGCATCCTGTATCGGTGCGGCACCGATGAGTAAGCATTTCACCGACGTAAGATCTCGGCCGCGGGCGGTGTTGTCGTGCACGATGGCGTTGACCATCGTCGGCACCAAAAAACCGTACGCGATGCCTTCTCGCTCCATGAGATCGAGGGTCGCTTGCGTGTCGAAGTGGTCCAACATGACGTTGCAGCCACCGGACAACCACATCGGCAGGTATTGATAGCCGGACCCGTGCGAGATCGGGCCGAGGTGCATGCACTTGTCGCCGGGTTCCACCGGCGGAAACGCATAGAACCAATCCCGGCCTGCGGCCAGCCACGCCCTATGCGTGTATGCGACCGCTTTTGACTGGCCCGTCGTACCACCGGTATGACGGATGATGAAGTAGTCGTCTTCTTTGACCGTGACGTGCGGGTCGATGTCGGACTGACTGGCCAACCAGTCCTCGTACCCTGCGTCACGCACGAGTATGTGTTCGAGGTCTGGCAGATCATCTTGAATGCCTTCCACCTCATCGGCGTACTGTTCGCTGACAACCAACATGCGGCAGTTGGTGTGCCCAAGCATGTGCAGGTGGGCCTCGCGGCCGTTGCGGGGATAAAGCGGCACTCGAACCACGTTCGCGACGGCGGCGCCCCCAAAGAGATCGGCCGCCTCTATCGAGTTGTCTTCCAAAACGCCGACCCGATCTCCCGGCTGCAGCCCCTCCGCCACCAAGCCATTACCGAGTTGTATCGAGCGTCGCCACGATTCGCGAAACGTCAAACGGCGCTCGCCATGCACCACCGCTTCGAGATCAGCGTAGTGATCGGCCGCGCGTCGCATCAGGGTTGTGACGTCCATCAGTATCCTCCCTTCGCAAGCCACCAACGTTAACGGGAACTCGACCCTTCGTCGACCGGGTGCGATCACCTGGTAGCATACGGAGACTTGTGGAACGCACGGAACATGACTTGTGGGGACCAACTTTCTTTGTTGTTTATTTCTACATTTGCGCTCTGATAGAATCGCGCGCCCAAAGCTAACCGGCCGGTAACACCAATGGGCTGCCGAAACGTTTTCGCTTTTCCAGCTCTCTGTTCGCTGCTCTATGCCGTACTGAGTTCTTCGTACGTATCCGCCGAGAGCTTTAGCTTTGTTGCGCTGGGCGATACCGCTTACAACCCGCCAGCAGACTATCCGGCGTACCGAGCCCTGATTGAACGCATAAACTCCGCGAAGCCTGCGTTTACCATTCATGTGGGTGATACATGGGGCATTCTCGACTGCAGTGACGCTGAGCACGAGCGCATTCGCGACTTTTTCCAGGAGTACGATCA
Source organism: Gammaproteobacteria bacterium (assembly GCA_027297435.1). Classification (GTDB taxonomy): domain Bacteria; phylum Pseudomonadota; class Gammaproteobacteria; order Pseudomonadales; family Azotimanducaceae; genus Azophilus. The sequence goes on from JAPUIA010000139.1 coordinate 6,611, forward strand.
TCCGGTAATCTACACGCCTGGTGACAATGAGTGGATAGACTGCCTGATCCCCGATGCGGTTCCTCGCGCGCAGCGTATTGTTTCAGGCACGCCGACTGATCAAGACATCGCCGTCCTCAACGACGCTCGTTCTCTAGACGGTGCATACGAACGTCGCGTCTGGGTCGACGGACAGCAAAGTCTCACGGCGATTCGCAGGATCTTCTTCGGGACCCGCCAAAGTCTTGGGCAAAAGCCTATTGCCTTGACCCGGCAGGCAGATGTTTCCGGCTTCAACGAGATGGTCGAAAACGCGCTTTGGGAATACGGCGACGTCCAGTTTGGAACCGTTCATGTACCTGGATCGGGTAACAACTTCTTCATCAACAGTCGAGAACACGCCATCGAAGCCATCGCTCGCAACCGCGCGAATGTCGAGTGGATCAAGCAGATCTTTGCCGAGGCCAGATCCAACGATTCGAAGGCGGTTGTTATCGCATTGCACGCTTCATTGTTCGAGGATGGCCCGGGAGGCGACTTCACCGGCCAGGCCGTTCGAGGCGGAGAGACGGGCCCATTCTATTGGATAGCGTTGGCGATCCGAGATCTTGGCGCTGACTTTGATCGCCCGGTGCTGTTGGTGAATGGTGACTTCCACGAGTTCGTAGTTGACCGACCCTTCATGGTCTCCGCTGGTGAGAGCGCTCCTCCAAGATACGCAAACATTACCCGACTGCAGGTACACGGAGCCCCGGAGATCAAAGCCGTTCGGGTGACGGTGGACACAAAGACCCCGTGGGTGTTTGGCTTCTCGCCCCTGCACAACTGACCCAGGGAGCATGTTGCCTACGGCAACGCCAACGTCGTGTGCAGGCTACCGGTCTGCAACACCACGTACTGCTTGTTTTCGTGAACATAGGTCATCATTCCGTAGCGAACACGCGCGCCGATTTCCACCTTGCCGACCTGCTCGCCGGTCGATTTATCGACGGCGAATAGATGCGGCGTGCCATCGCTCGCCGTAGACGCATACATCAAGAGCGTGTCCGTCACCATCAAGGGCGGTGCCGCACCCGTGCCCGTGTTCGGAATGTCCATGTCTTTGAGATCCGGATGGTTCAACACGCGGTCGGGGGTTTCTCCTGCAGGGATGTACCACAGGTGCTCGCCCGTGTTCATGTCGATGGCCGTGATGCGACTGTAAGGTGGTTTGAACAGCGGTAGGTTGTCAGGTCTCCGCACCCCAGCAGATCGCAGCGCCGCGTATCGGGCAATGCGCGATCCAGTCGGCTCGGCGAGCAGATCGTCGCGTTCTCGACCTGGTGCAATGACACGCGTCGTGCAGTTGGTTCGCGAGGGTACGTACAACACACCCGAGTTGGGATCGGCGGCGACCGGCGCATCGATGTTGACACCGCCAACATCGCCGGGACACCACAGCGAGCCTTGCAGTTTCTCTTCGTTATCGCGGTGCAACGGTGGTTGGAACAACGGCCCCGTATCCCATTCCTTCAATATGTCGATCGCGGCTTGGCGAAGCCCCGGCGTGTAATCGATGAGATCGTCATGGGTTAGCCCCTGAATGTCGTAGGGTGCCGGCTTGGTTGGAAAAGGCTGAGTCTTCGCGAGCTTTTCACCGGGAATTTTCGATACGGGCACCGGCCTCTCGACGATCGGCCACAGCGGTTCGCCCGTGACCCGGTTGAACGCATAGATAAACGATTGCTTGGTGGCCTGTGCGACGATCGGCACGGTCTTGCCATCCATCACGACATCCAACAAGACCGGCGCGGTCGGCGTATCGTAGTTCCAGATGTCGTGGTGCACCATCTGGAAGTGCCAGAGGCGCTTGCCGGTGTTGACGTCCAGCGCAATCAAACTCGTGCTGAACAGATTGTCTCCGGGACGGTGGCCGCCATAGAAGTCGAGGGTCGCACCGTTGGTCGGGATGTAGACGATGCCACGCTCTTGGTCGGCGGACAGCGGCGCCCAAGACGAAATGTCCCCCGTCCATTGCCAGGCCTCGTCTTCCCAGGTGTCATGGCCGAACTCGCCGGGGCCCGGCAGCACGTTGAACTTCCACAGAAACTTACCCGTGCGAGCGTCATAACCCAGTATGTCACCGGGTATGTTTTCGATGCGCGACTGGTTATACCCCTGCTCGGCCGAATTGCCGACGATGATGACGTCGCCAACGACGATGGGGGGCGAAGACGAGGTGATGTAGCCCCGTTCCAGGTCGATGCCATCGTAGGCGTCATATGGGTGGCCAAGATCGGCCAATAAATCGACGACGCCGGTCTCCGGGAACCCATCGACGGGCACCCGTTTGCCAAAGCCTTCCAGCGGCTGGCCGGTTTTGGCGTCCAACGCGGTCAAGAAAAAGGCTGGTGAGATGATGTAGATAATGCCGCGACCGTCGATCTCGGCATAGGCGACGCCCTTGCCATAGTCCTTGCGCATGGAGTATTCCCAGCGGCGCGTATTGGGCTCCCGATAGGTCCACAGGGTTTCGCCCGACTTGGGATCGATGGCGACGACGTAGCGGCGCGGACCGACCACCGTGTACAGGACGCCATCTACGTAGCTCGGCGTCGATCGACCGCTTCGCGCGTCGAAGCTCGCCCCGTCCCACACCCAAGCCTCTTCCAGGTCGTTGAAGTTCGAGGCATCGATCTGATCCGCAGGCGAATAGCGGGTGTGCGCCGAGTCGCCGCCTAGGTAGTGCCACCGCCCATCCTGGGTGCCAGGCGCCGCCGCCAAGGCAGCGGTGGTCGCGGCAATCAGGCAAGCGGCCAACGCCAGGGATTCACCAACTCTTCTCATCCAGCCTCCCGGATCGTCTGCGGCAAGCGCGCGATCATAGCATTGCCAAACGTCGTACATGCGGTATCGTCACCGTTGGATTCTTCGGAGGGGCGCAAATGCGTGGCATCACAAGAACGATGACGGTTGTTGCGGCATTGTCGTTAGCCGCATCGGCCAGCGGCCAAATCAATCCGTACCGGGCGATCGACGGGTGGGCCAAACTACCGGAAGGCCGCACTTGGGGCTCGACGAGCGCAATCTATCCTGCACCGGATGGCAAGCACATCTGGGTTGCTGAACGCTGCGGTGCCAACACCTGCGTCGGCAAGGACGATGTCGATTCGATTCTGTTGTTCGCTACCGACGGCAATCTCGTCAGAAGTTTCGGCGCCGGACTCATCGTGTGGCCACACGGCATTCACGTCGACTCACAAGGCAACGTCTGGATCACGGATGCCCGGGGCGAAGGCAATCGCGGTCATCAGGTGCACAAGTTCAGTGCCGACGGCGAGCTGCTCATGAGCCTCGGCAAGGCCGGTGTGGCCGGTGATGGCAATGACGTCTTCGACCAGCCGTCGGACGGTTTGGTCGCACCCAACGGCGACATCTTCGTGGCTGACGGCCATAGCTCAAGTGGTAACAACCGCATCGTCAAGTTCGATAGCGCGGGCCGGTTCATCAAAACATGGGGCTCGACCGGTGCGGAGGCAGGAGAGTTCCGCGACCCACACGCGCTCGCCATGGATTCCACGGGTCGCTTGTTCGTTGGGGATCGGGGCAACTCTCGCTTGCAGATTTTCGATCAGGAAGGCAATCACCTCGAAACCTGGACCTCGTTTGGTCGACCCAGCGGGCTCTTCATCGATGCCAACGATACGCTCTACTCTGCCGATTCGGAGTCGAACGCAACCTGGGGTAGCAACCGGGGCTGGCCGCGCGGCATTCGCATCGGCAGCGCCTTCGACGGTTTCGTCGTGGCGTTCATCCCGGACCCAAACCAGGACCCCGACAACGCCGGTACGACCGCCGCGGAGGGTGTCGCGGTGGATGCCAACGGCAGTATTTACGGTGCCGAGGTCGGTCCTCGACGCGTTCGAAAATACGTGCGACGGGAATCGCGACAGTAACCGGGTACGAGCGGCTTTAGCCGCGATTCGTTTGTCTCCCTACTAGTTCAATCGCGGCTAAAGCCGCTCCTACCCGACCCGCAAATTTGTTACCCGATCAGCAAATTTATCGTACGAATGCGGCGGACATAAGCTCTTCCGTATAGGCAGTCTGAGGATTGTCGAACACCTGCTCGGCTGGCCCTTGCTCCACTACCTCACCGTCTTTCATCACGATGAGGTAGTGTGCGACCGCGCGCACGACTTTCAGGTCGTGACTGATGAAGAGATAGGTCAACCCGTGGCGGTCCTGAAGCTCACGCAAGAGATCGACAATCTGGGCTTGCACGGACATGTCGAGCGCCGAGGTTGGCTCATCGAGCACGATGAACTTCGGGCGCAACGCTAGCGCTCGAGCAATGGAGATGCGCTGACGTTGACCGCCGGAAAACTCGTGGGGGTAGCGTTCCATCGTTGCCGGCTCCAAACCCACCTCGGTGAGCGCGGACGCCACGCGTTCCTTTCGAGCGGCTTCATCCATGTCGCGTTCGTGCACCTTTAGCCCTTCTTCGACGATCTGGCGAACCGAAAGTCGTGGCGAGAGGCTGCCGAAAGGATCTTGAAACACGACCTGCATGTTTTTCCGTTCTGCGGTCAACGCCTTGGAACCCAGGGCGTGGATTGCCTTGTCACCGATCTCGACCGTACCCTTGGCGTTCAACAGACGTAGCAACCCAAGGCCCAACGTGGTCTTGCCCGATCCAGATTCGCCCACCACGCCGACCGTTTGCCCTACGCGCAAGTCGAGATTCATATCCTTCACCGCGTGGAAATCACCTTGACGCGCAAACCAGCCCTTGCCGATTTTGTAGGTCACGGAGAAGTTGCGAACCTTTACCAGCGTCTTTGCGTTTGGGTCGTCCGGCACCGGATCGCCCTTCGGTTCGGCGGCCAGTAGATGCTGCGTGTAGGAATGCTCAGGCTGCGTGAATATTTTCTCGACGGCGCCGGCTTCCACTATCTCGCCGTCGGTCATCACGCAAACCCTATCGGCCATCGAGCGTACGATGCCGAGATCGTGGGAGATCAACAGTAGGCCCATGCCAAGCTCGCCTTGCAGCTTCTTCAGCAGCGCAAGGATTCTGGCTTGAATGGTGACGTCGAGGGCCGTGGTTGGCTCGTCGGCAATGAGTAGGCGCGGCTCGTTGGCAAGTGCCATGGCGATCATCACACGCTGCCGCTGGCCACCGGAAAGCTCGTGCGGATATGCGCCGAGCCTTCGTTCGGCATCATCGAGCTGTACCATTTCGAGCAACTCGAGGGTCCGGTCGCGGGCCGCATCGCGCGACAGCCCCTTGTGGGTCACTAGTGTTTCCCGAATCTGCTTTGCGACCGTGTGCAGGGGGTTCAACGAGGTCATCGGCTCTTGGAAGATCATACTGATCTGGGCACCGCGTACCGTCCGCAACCGCACGTCATCGGCGCCGATCATTTCCCGGCCACCGACCAGCACCGAACCTCGAGGGTGGCTCGCCATCGGATACGGAAGCAGTTGCAAGATAGAAAGTGCGGTTACCGACTTACCCGATCCTGACTCACCGACGAGCGCTACCGTTTCGCCCTCAGCGACATCGAACGATACGCCGCGAACCGCATCGTTAGTGCCAAATCGAACGTGCAGGTCGCGTACTTGTACGAAAGGCTCAGACACCGGGGCTGCTCGCCATCACGTCCGTTGCCAATTCTCCAGAAGGCGCGCTCTGCAACGATCGGCGAGGATCGAAAGCGTCGCGCACCGCCTCGCCGACGAAGATCAGCAGCGTCAGCATGGTCGCGAGCGTTGCGAACACCGAGATCCCGATCCACGGTGCGTGCAGATTGGCTTTGGCCTGAGACAACAAGCGCCCAAGCGACGGCGTCTCCAACGGCAAGCCAAAATTGAGAAAATCCAGCGCTGTCAGCGTCGTAATCGAACCGTTCATAATAAACGGCAGGTAGGTGAGCATCGCGACCATTGCGTTTGGCAGTACGTGACGGCGCATGATGGTCAGATCGGACACGCCTAGCGCGCGGGCCGCGCGCACGAACTCGAAGTTACGCGCGCGCAAAAACTCAGCCCGCACCACGCCTACCAATGCCATCCAGCTGAAGAGCGACAAAATCGCGAGCAACCAGAAGAAGTTCGGCTCGACCACGCTGGCCAAGATAATCAGCACGAACAGTATCGGTAGGCCCGCCCAGATCTCGACGATGCGCTGCCCGATCAGGTCGATTTTTCCGCCGAAATATCCTTGCAGCGCCCCCACGGTGACGCCAATCACCGAACTGATCAGCGTCAGCGACAAGCCGAACAACACGGACAACCTGAATCCGTACAGCAAAATCGCAAAGGTGTCGGTGCTGAGGCCGTCCGTGCCCAGCCAGTGTTCGGCGCTGGGTGGGGCCGGGTACGGCGGCGGCAAGTTCCAGTCGATGGTGTCGTAGGAGTACGGCACGACGGGCCATACCGACCAGCCATTGGATTCGATCTGCTCTCGGATGAACGGGTCGCGATAGTCGGCTTCCGTTTCCAAGACGCCACCGAGGTCACGGTCCGTGTAAAGGATCATTACGGGAAAGTGCAACTCTCCCTGATAAGAAAACACGATGGGTTTGTCGTTGGCGATGAACTCGCCAAATAGCGACAACGTAAACAGCGTCAGGAATATCCAAAACGAGTAGTAGCCTCGCTTATTGGCTTTGAACATCGCCAAGCGTCGCTGATTCAAGGGGCTCATCGGTTGAACCCGATCATGTTTCGCGCGTTTCGAAATCGATACGCGGATCGACGAATACGTAGACCATGTCGCCGATCAACTGCATGACGAGGCCCACGAGCGTAAAGGTAAACAAGGTGCCAAACAGAATCGGATAGTCGCGCTTGACGACCGCTTCGTATCCCAGTAGCCCAATGCCGTCGAGCTGAAAGATGACTTCGATCAGCAGCGCGCCGGTAAACAAGATACCGACGAACGCAGCGGGAAAGCCTGCGATCACGATCAACATCGCGTTCCGAAATACGTGGCCGTATAGAACCCGTTTTTCCGTAACGCCCTTGGCCCGCGCGGTCAAGACGAATTGCTTGTTGAGCTCTTCGAGAAAGCTGTTCTTGGTGAGCATCGTCAGCGTTGCAAAGCCACCAACCGTGAGTGCCGTGAGCGGCAGCGCCAAGTGCCAAAAGTAGTCGCGGACCTTGCCGAACCACGAAAGCTCGTCAAAGTTTTCCGACGTGAGTCCGCGCAAGGGAAACCAATCCAGGTACGATCCGCCAGCGAAAACCACGATCAGTAGAATGGCGAACAGAAATCCTGGTACCGCATAGGCCGTGAATACCAACCCGCTCGTCCAAATGTCGAAGCGACGGCCATCGCTTACGGCCTTGGCAATACCCAGCGGTATCGAAATAGAGTAGATCAGCAGCAGCGACCAAAGCCCAAGCGAAATCGATACGGGCAGGCGCTCGATGACCAAATCCACCACCGGACGATCCTGAAAATAGCTGGTGCCGAAATCTAGTTGCGCGTAGTTCCAGATCATCAAAAAGAACCGCTCGTGCGCGGGCTTGTCAAAGCCGAATTGTTTCTCGAGCCGTTCGACTAGCGCCGGATCCATGCCAGACGAACCCGTGTAGCCGGATTCGCTGCCAGGCCCCATAGCCGCCGACGAAATACTCGCCGTACTCGACCCGCCAAAGCCCGCCGCTTCGGCAAGGGCCTGTTCAACGGGTCCACCCGGCGCAAACTGAACGATGATAAAGTTGATCATCATGACGCCGAAGAGCGTCGGCAGGATCAGCAGCAAGCGGCGCAGAAGGTAGCGGCCCACTACTTCGTCTCCGTGAAGGCTGCGACGCGGGCCGCCTTCTCCTCGTCCCACCACCAATTGGCCACGTACGACTGGATCCAGATCAACCGGTCATACTCGGCACGGCCGAACTTGTCCCAGTGGACCATACTGAAGTTGGTTTTCGAAGAGCCCGGTAGCCAGTAAAAGTTCCAAAGCAGCACCCGATCGAGTGCTCGGAGTGCCGCGATGAAATCATCATAGGTTTGCGCGGCATAGACATGGCCGATCAGCTCATCCACCGCGGGATCCTTGAGATTCGACCAGTTGAAACTGTACTCCTGCTCGGCGGCCGCGCTGGAGAAGGTATTGCTCAGCAGCAAGGTCGGGGTGCTGTCCGGTAAAAACTGAATAGCACCAGCATCGAAATCTCCCGAGCGCATCCGATATTGCCAGTTGGATATCTCGGGCGACTTGATCGTGGAAGTGATGCCCAACTTTTCCAGAATTTTCGTGTAGGGGATGAACGAGCGACCCAACGCAGGAGATACGGCAACGAAACGTAGGTGAAATGGCTCCCCGGTTGCTTCGTGTACGAGCAGGCCATCCTCGATTACCCACCCAGCTTCGCGCAGAAGTTCCGTTGCCCTGATGATATTGTCGCGATGCCACCCCACACCACCGTGCGGTGCTCGGTGCCACGGTTCGGTGAACACGCGTTCGGGAATCTTGCCGCGAAGCGGTTCCAAGAGCTTTAGTTCCTTCTCGCTCGGCAAACCAAATGATGCGAAGTCGGAATCGTGAAAGAAGCTGGTCGCCTGTTCGTAAAATCCATACGAGCGGCGGCTGCCCCATTCCCAGCCAGGACGTGCCAGGTCTAGGGCTTCGCGCACCCTGATGTCCTGAAAGCGCGGCTGGCTCATGTTCCAAAAGATCGGCCACCAAAGTCCACCGGGGCGCAGCGCTCGGTTGTCCCGCTTCTTCAAGAAGCCCTGTGCGACGGCCGGGATATCGTACGACTGAGCCCATCGGCGCGCCACGTTCTCGAGATGCACATCGACCACGTTGGCTTTGACCGCCTCGGTTTGCACTTGATCATCTCGAAAATAGTCGACTTTGATGGTGCCGAAGTTGTAGCGGCCTTTATTGACGGGAAGGTCCTTCGCCCAATAGTCGTCTACGCGTTCGAATTCGATCCAACGACCAACCGCGAACTCGCCAATCTTGTAAGGTCCCGAACCCAGCGGCGGTACGATCGTCGATTTGGTGATGTCACGGGTTGCCCAATAGTGCTTCGGTACAATCGGCGGGACACCGAGGCGTCGCGGCACGACGGGGTTGCCTTGGGCTTCGGGCGCTATGTTGAACCTCACTTCATTGGGGCTCATGACTTCGACGGAAGCAATGACCTGCAACGGCGTGCTGATCGTCGGCCGCGCGTCGTTCATATAGGTTTCGAAACTGAACACCACGTCATCCACGGTAATCGGTCGGCCGTCGTGCCAACGCGCCTCGGGACGCAGCCTGAACTGCACCCACGAGTAGTTCTCACCGATGGCGATCCCGTCGGCAATCAGTCCGTACTGAGTCGCCGGTTCGTCCATCGACTGTTCCATGAGTCCGTCGTAGACGTAGTTGCGTTGATGTGTCCAGAACTCCATGCCACGCACCATGCGACCGAGCAGTGCCACCGGGTTGAAGTTGTCCCAGGTGCCCATCTCAGCCACGCGGATCGTGCCGCCCTTGGGGGCATCGGGATCGACGTAGTCGTAGTGGGTGAAATCCGGGGGATATTTCGGGTCGGAGAGGAACGCGTAGCCGTGCTGGTATTCGACGGCAAACGCGACAACCGAGGCGCAGCTCAGCAGCAAACCGACACACCAGTGTCTCCCCACGCAGATCCTTCCCCCTAATCGATCCGACGACAATCTAGCACAGGTGCGGTCTCTAGAGCGGACCCGTCAAACGCAAGCTACGGGATGTTCTTTGTCCACCTAAAATCGCAATGACTGGCGCCCTGCATCAATGTCTGCGAGCGTCGAAACGTCCAATCCGGTCGCATGCGGCGTTCCACCTCGAAGTCGACGGAGCAGGTCAGCAGCGAACCAATCTCGGGTTCGCCGATTGAGCGGAAGTACTCGGCGAACGCGCAGCGTTGCATATCGACGCCATATTCCGAGTCGGATTCACGAGCGATGATGCTCTCGACCGGAAAATCGAAATCGCCCGCGTTGCTCGGATGGCTGCTAGCCGGTCTCGGTTTCGAGCCGACGTAGTCTGCCCACGATTCCGCTATCGCATCGCCCACAATTTCACGAGCGCGTTCTTTGCCGAGTTCGGCCTCCAAAGCTTTCACGATCGGTATCACCGCACGAGCCTGAATCTTCACGGCTTGCAGATGGGAAACGTTACTCACGAAATTCTCCTTGCTGCAGTCGATTGCCCGCCAGGTAGTCCAGATCGAAGCCGAACAGTCTGGCAGCGTTACCTGCCAATACCTTGCGCGCGTCCTCCGGCGAAAGCGCATCCGTGATAGCGTCGATCATCGGTCGGCTCTCCGGCCAAGTGCCTTCGTCGTGGGGGTAATCGTTGCCCCAGAGAAACCGGTCGGCACCGGTGAACCCGACGTTATTGAGTGCCACCGGATCATCGGTGATCGTGACGAAGCCTTGGCGCCTGAAGTAGTCGCTGGCTTTGAGCGGCAGATCCTTGCGATAAAGGTGACGCCGCCGTTGCATCTGGTCCATCGCCTGCAACGTCCAGGCCAGCCACCCACACTCCGATTCGGTGACGACGAATTCGAGTTGCGGGTGCCGTTCCAGCACCCCCGACGCCGTCAACTCCAGAATCGGTGCCATGCCAGCCGCCATCCCCACCACCGTCTCGAACTGCTCGGCATGTTTGCGGTTCTCGCGACCGTGTTCGACGGCCCGCCCCCGCCGTTCGTCGCTCATGTTGGCCACGTCGCCGAACTCGCCGCCGAAGGCAAGATTGCCGCTGAACACGTGAAACGTCAGCGGTATGCGCGCCTCTTCAACCATGCTCCACAGCGGCTCCCACACCTTCAGCCGGTACGGCTGCCAGGGAATGACACAAGGTAGGAACAGCGTCGCAAAGCCCTCGTCGATGCAGCGCCCTGCCTCGACGAGCGTGTCCTCGATATCGTCTGTCGGCATCATCGCTGCGGGCTTGAAGCGTTCGGATTGCGGGTCGAACACTTCCGATACGTACGCATTGTACGTTCGGGCAAATACCTTCGAGTACTCCGCGGACGCCTCGCCACCGCCACCATTGAGCGCAATGTTCGGAAATACGACTTGGGCATCGACCCCTTCGCGCGCCATGTCGCGGATGCGCACGTCCAGATCCGTGCCCCGCGATGGGTCGCTGCGAAATTCCAGCTCACGATCGCGGCTGGAAAGTCGTTTGCGCGAGCTGCGCTCGATGCGCTTGCCGCCCAATTCCAGATCGTGGTCTCCGCCGGGAGCGTCGACCAGCAGCGGCATCTGCCCACGGAATTGCTCCGGGAGGCGGTCTCGAAGATCGGTATTTTCGCCGACGTGGGCATCGGCGGTGATCAAGACAGACGGTTCGGGAGTACTCGTCATGCCTTCTCCCCCATTCGGAACATGTAGGCCACGTTCGCCGGCGTTTCACCGTTGACGACCGAAAGAAACGCTTCTGCCACGGCTTCGCCGCCTTCCCGGTATTCGATGTTCAGCCAGTCACGGCTGCTACGGTACAACCGCTCTGTCGCGGCCGCCGCGCGCCGTCGATATTCCTCCGCGCCCCAGTCCTCGAAGCGCTTCTCCACCTGTCCGGGGCCGAAGAACATCGTTGGTTTGGGGCCGGGTAGGCCTTTCGGCGGTCGTCCTGCCTCCCAATGGGTGACGCCGACTATGCTGCTGAACGCGAGCTTGTCGCCGTACCGCTCATGGATTTCGCCGATGACCGTCCCCGACCCCGCCATGTCGACGAGCACCGTGCGTTCGGACGTATCGAGTTCGGCCAAAGCATCGTAGGTGACCACGTGATCGTACGTTCCCAGAGACGAAACAAACGACCGGTTGCGTTGTGACGTGATGCCGGTCACTTGAACCGGGCTCGCCTCGCCGCTCAAGAGTTCTGCCAGCCCAAGGCCCGTCTTGCTCGATGCGCTTGCGATCAGCACCGTCGAGGCATCGAAGTATGCGTTGTCGGCCAGAAAGTCCGCGAGCAAAAACGAGGTGCCGAACACGGGCGACAAAATGGCCCGCTCGTCCTCCGAAATCGCCCCGTCTCGATCGGTAACGCGCTGATACTGGTTGTAGACCATCGGCAGATCTTGCCGATGGGGCGTCGCGTCGGTAAACGTGTGACCGGAAACTGCCTCGGGGCGCACCACCAGGTACTCCGACATGGGCAGATAGCCGTAAATACGCTCCGCAACGGCAATCTCGGTCGATTTCGATTCGACCACGTCGGCAAAGCCCCACACCGGCGTACGAAACCAATCCGGGCGGTCGGCGACCGGGAAGAATTGCCAGTAGCCGATGCGGTCGCCCAAAACGGCATACGTCACGTTGTTCGCGGTGAACGAAAACTTGTCCACGCGCAGGAGCAATTCACCGGCTTGGAGGTTCCCCACGGGCAAATCCACCACCTCGATGTTGCGCACGTTGGCTTTCTCGACGATTAGACTGATATTCTTCACGGTGTTACCTCCCCACCAGTTTTGCTACATATTTACACACTCGCGCTGCGATTTGCGTTAATCTGCCAGGTACGTGTATCAAACCTGTACGGGGAGTACGTCGAAGATGCGGTTGCCGTTGTTTCTCTTAGCGCTTTTGGTTTCGGTCTCGAGCTGGGCCTTGAACCCTCAGGACCGAGTCGATAATTTCCGGCTCTTGGACCAAACGGGTACGTCCCACGAGCTTTACTATTTCAGTGACCTAAAAGCCGTCGTGCTGATGACACAGACCAACGACTGCGATCTAGTCGCAAACTCGGTACCCACCGTGAAGGCGCTTCGCGACGAGTACGCCGAGCAGGGCGTGCAGTTTTTCATGATCAACTCCAATCTCGGGGACGATCGGGCCAGCATCATCGCCAGAGCCGAAGAACTTGGTCTCGATATTCCGGTATTGATGGATCCGACTCAAATTATTGGCGAGTCGTTGGGCGTCGAGCGATCCGGTGAAATCTTCGTGGTCGACACGAGTGACTGGACGGTCGCCTACCATGGTGCGCTCGGCAAAAAGGGTAAGCATCTGAAAGCCGCCCTTACCGACGTGGTCGCCGGTCAGCCCGTCAAGGTTGCAAGCACCAGAACCAAAGGGTGCGCCATCGACTTCCCGGAGCAGGCAAACCGCGCGCAACACGCGAATATCTCCTACTCCGACACGATCGCCCCGATGCTGTTGGACAACTGCGTGGCTTGCCACCGACCTGGCGGAATCGGTCCCTGGGAAATGACCGAATACAACATGGTCCGGGGCTTCTCGCTGATGATGAGAGAAGTACTGCGCACCGGGCGCATGCCGCCATGGCACGCCGATCCGGCCTACGGTCACTTCAGCAACGATCGTTCGCTGACGACAGACCAAAAACGCACGCTGGTGCACTGGATTGAAGCCGGCGCGCCGCGCGGTGACGGTCCAGATCCGCTCGCGGAGTTCGAGCACAACTGGCCTACTTGGAGCCTCGGCGAACCGGATTTGGTGATCGACATTCCACCCACCGAAGTACCTGCCACAGGGGTCGTCGACTATCAGTACCTGCAAGTCAAAAACCCGCTCGAAGAGGACGTCTGGGTGCGAGCATCAGAAATCTTGCCTGGCGAACGTTCGGTATTGCATCACACGATCACGCGATTCGGTGAGCTTGAAACGGAAGGCAAGCGTCGCGGCAAACTGAAGCGTCGCGGCGGCGGCGGGCTGGGCGGTTACGTGCCGGGCATGGTGGTTCGGGAGTATCCGGACGACACCGGAACGCTGTTGACTGCAGGATCCACGATCGAATTCCAAATGCACTACACACCCACCGGCAAGGCTGCCGTGGACGAGTCGCAAATGGGTGTCTGGTTCCACGATGAGCCGCCGAAGAACAAGATCGACGGGATGGTCCTGATCAACTTCAAGATCAAAATTCCGCCGGGCGCGAAGGCCCACAAGGAATTTGCAGAGCAGGTCCTGAAGAAAGACGCCATCGTGTACAGCCTTTTGCCGCATTCCCACTTCAGGGGCAAGGCCTCACAGTTCGCAGTAGTCTATCCCGACGGAACCGAAGAGATGCTGTTGTCCGTGCCGAACTACGACTTCAACTGGCAGACGACTTACGTGCTAGCTGAGCCGAAGTTCCTGCCTGCCGGCACCAAGATCATTCACACCACCTGGTGGGACAACTCGGCGCAGAATCCAGCCAACCCGGATCCGACGCGAGAGGTTCCGTGGGGCCAACAGTCTTGGGATGAAATGCTGTTCGGCGCGATCTCGTTGCGCTTTCTCGACGAAGACGAGGCTGCCACCTACGATCAGGTCGCAGGTTCAGACTAGCCAAAAACCACAGGCCGCGTCGGTCAACCCGACGCGGCCTTTTTATTGGCCAAAATGCCAAGGGTAGGAGCGGCTTTAGCCGCGATTTCCTTTGTCAATCTTATGGAACGAATCGCGGCTAAAGCCGCTCCTACCCGAATTGCCCAACCGTGTGCGATTTGATGCACAATCAGCGCCCGGGAAGCACAATCCGAGCATCGTGAATAAACTACTGATTGCCAATAGGGGCGAAATCGCCATCCGTATCGCCCGAGCAGCGGCGGAGCTGGGAATCACTACCGTTGCCGTCTACGCCGAAGAGGATGCGCAATCGTTGCATCGTTCCAGGACGGATGAGGCGGTGCGGCTCGAGGGCCGAGGCGCCAAGGCCTACCTCGACGTCGATCAGTTGGTGGCAACGGCACAGCAAAACCACTGCGACGCGGTGCACCCGGGCTACGGTTTTCTGAGTGAGAACGCCGAATTTGCGGCGCGCGTCGAAGCAGCCGGAATCACGTTCGTTGGGCCCACGCCGGAAACGCTGGCGCTGCTCGGCGACAAGGTCAACGCGCGAAAACTAGCTGAGGAATGCGGCATCGCGCTGTTGGCCGGTAGTACCGATGCGGTGGCACTCGAAGAGGCTCGCTCGTTCTTTGCGTCTCTACCTGACGGCACAGAAATGTTCATCAAAGCCGTCGCCGGCGGCGGCGGTCGCGGTATGCGCGTCGTCCGCGACGCCAATGAGTTGGAAGAGGCGTTTGCGAGATGTACCTCCGAGGCGCAACACGCGTTTGGCAACCCGGCGGTCTACGTGGAGGAATACCTCGCCAACGCCCGCCACGTCGAGGTGCAAATCCTCGGCGATGGTACGGGCGCGGTCAGTCATCTATGGGAGCGCGAGTGCAGCATACAGCGCCGCCACCAGAAAATTGTCGAGGTCGCCCCCAGCCCGAGTCTCCACGACAGTGTCCGGTTAGCACTAACAAGTGACGCGGTTCGGCTAGGCGAAGCGGTCGCGTATCGGAGCCTCGGGACCGTGGAATTTCTGATCGACGGTTCCGGCGATCGCTACACGTTCATCGAAGTGAATGCGCGCCTGCAGGTCGAACATACCGTGACCGAAGAGGTGACCGGCATCGACCTGGTGCGCGCACAACTCGAGATAGCGTCCGGGCGAACTTTGGCAGAGTTAGAGCTCGATCAAGCCAATATACCCGCCCCCCGAGGGTGTGCGATCCAAGCACGCATCAACATGGAAACCCTACTGGCCGACGGCACCACCAAACCCGGTGGCGGCACGCTCAGCGTGTTCGAGGTACCGACCGGACCGGGGCTGCGTACCGACACCTACGGCTATGCCGGCTACACGACGAGCCCGGCATTCGACTCACTGCTGGCGAAGCTGATCGTACACTCCCCTTCGAACAGTTATGCCGACGCCGTGCGTAAAGCGTACCGGGCCCTGTGCGAAACGCGCATCGAAGGGGTTCCAACCAATCTCGGCATGTTGAGAAATCTTTTCGCCCAGCCGCAATTCCTAGCGAATGAGGTGCACACCGGATTCATCGAGGATCACGTCGAGCAACTTGTTGCAAACGGTAGCCACCGAGTGTTGCACGCCGGCGCACCGCAGGAACCGGCGGCGGCTCCCGAACTAGCCGGGGCAAAAGTAGACGAGGTTGACCCGTTGGCCGTGCTGGATCACGGCAAGTCCGGCGCAGCGAGCGTGATGAGCGCGCCCCAAGCCTTGGCGCTTGTCGATGAAGACCTGCCCGAAGGAACGACGGCCATCAAAGCGCCGATGCAAGGCACGATCGTCAGCTTCGATGTGGCGCCCGGCGACGAGGTGTACGACGGTAAGCAGGTGCTCGTGATGGAAGCCATGAAGATGGAGCACGTGGTCAACGCCGAAGTCAGCGGCATCGTCCAGCGATTGGGCGTGAACGAAGGCGATACCGTGTTCGAGGGACACCCGTTGATTTACCTCCAGGCGGCCGACATCGCCATCCCCGAAGCCGACGACGACCACGAGCAGGATCTCGATTACGTGCGCCCAGACCTGCAAGAGGTCTACGACCGCAAGGCCGCCGGCTATGACGAAAACCGTCCTGAAGCTGTCGCCAAAAGACGCAAGACCGGTCATCGCACGGCGCGTGAAAATGTTGCCGACCTCTGTGACGACGGCACGTTCGTCGAGTACGGGTCCATCGTGGTCGCGGGCCAGCGACGACGACGCAGCATGGAAGACCTGATCAAGAACACGACCGGCGACGGTATGGTGTGTGGTCTCGGCCAGGTCAATGGCCACCTGTTCGGCGAGAACCAGGCACGCACCATGATCATGTCGTACGACTACATGGTTCTGGCAGGCACCCAGGGCATGAAGAACCACGCCAAGAAGGATCGGTTGTTCGAGATGGCCGAACAGTACCGGCTGCCCACCGTGCTATTTGCCGAAGGCGGTGGCGGACGCCCGGGAGACACCGACGGCTCTGGCGTGGCGGGTCTGGATTGCTGGGCGTTCACCTATTTTGCGCGACTGTCCGGCCTCGTACCGATTGTCGGCATCACGACGGGTCGGTGCTTTGCCGGCAACGCGGTACTGTTGGCATGTTGCGATGTAATCATTGCGACCGAGGATTCCAATATCGGCATCGGTGGTCCGGCTATGATCGAAGGCGGCGGTTTGGGCATCTTCAAACCCGAAGAAGTCGGACCCATGGCGGTGCAGGTTCCAAACGGCGTCGTCGACATTCTTGTCAAGGACGAGGCGGAAGCCGTTGCCGTGACCAAGCAATACTTGTCGTACTTTCAAGGTGCCATAGATGCGTGGGAAGCCCCAGACGATCGTAAACTGCGGTTCATCGTTCCGGAAAACCGGCTGCGCTACTACGACATGCGAGAAGTGGTAGAAACCATCGCCGACATCGGGTCGGTACTGGAAATCCGCGAACAATGGGGTCCCGGCATCATCACTTCGTTCATTCGCGTAGAAGGCCGGCCCATCGGCGTCATCGCCAACAACCCGGGCCACTTATCCGGAGCCATCGATTCGGAAGGCGCCGACAAGGGCGCACGTTTCATGCAACTGTGCGATGCCTTCGACATTCCGATCCTGAGTCTTTGCGATTGCCCCGGCATCATGGTCGGGCCCGAAAGCGAGAAGACCGCGTTGGTTCGTCACGCCGGGCGGATGTTCGTGGTCGGTGCCAACATCGACGTGCCATTGATGACGATCGTCACGCGCAAGGCTTACGGTTTGGGTGCTCAGGCGATGGCCGGCGGCAGCTTCAAGCTGCCACTCTTCACGGTTACCTGGCCGACGGGCGAATTCGGCGGCATGGGTCTCGAAGGTGCCGTGAAGCTCGGTTACCGCAAGGAGCTTCAGGCGATCGAAGACCCGGAAGAGCGCAAGACCACCTACGAAAAGATGGTGAGGGACATGTACCAACGCGGCAAAGCGGTGAACATGGCTTCGCATTTCGAGCTTGACGACGTCATCGATCCCGCAGATTCGCGCAAGTGGATTTCCAGGGCCTTGAGCTCGGTACCACCGGCGCCGCCCAGAACACACAAGAAGCGGCCGAACGTCGATACCTGGTGACGCACCACCCAAATGAACCTCGGCAGCGTATTTGCAACCATCGGTCAGTTCCTTGCCACGGAGGACGGACTCGACACGGTGCAAGGCCTGCGCAGCGCGCTGGACACATTTGCTCAGTTGCTCAACAACAATTTACCCGACGTCGGCGCCCTTCACGAAGCGGTGCCGTATCGTGAGGTCGACGGCCGCACCCTGACGCTCGATGTCGTCGTGCCGGAAGGTACGGGCCCCTTTCCGGTGTTGGTCTACCTGCACGGCGGCGCTTGGATTTGGGGATCGCCCGCCACCCACAGGAAATTGACCTTCCGGCTGGCAGAGCAAGGCTTTCTAGTAATGAACGTCGACTACCGGCTGGCGCCAGAGCATCCGTTTCCCGCCGGATTCAACGATTGCATTCATGCAATTCACTTCGCCGCCCGAGAGGCATCCACCTGGGGTGGTGATCCCGCACGACTAGTCATCGCCGGCGATTCTGCAGGGGGCAATCTAGCGGCGGCGACGGCGATAGAACTGGCCGATGCGAGCGGCGCTCCCACCGTTAGAGCCGTGGGTCTGATGTACGGCGTCTTCGATTTTGCCGGCTTCGAGCACGACGCGATCACCCAATTACTCGTCGACGCCTACCTCGGCGGTGAGCCGCAGTTGGTCAAAGATCCGCGCGTGAGCCCAATCGTACAAGCGACCAAGCTACCCCCGGCGCATATCGTGGTCGGCAGCGCCGATCCTCTGTGGGAAGATGCCGAGCGGCTGCGTGACGCTTTGTCGCAAGCCGGCAAGGTGCACGACTACCACGTGGTCGAAGATATGCCACACGCGTTCATGCAGATCGAGATGTTTGATGAAGCTAGAAGCAGCATCCAGCGCATGACCGGATTCTTCCACGACGTGTTGGGGAATCGCGGCTAAAGCCGCTCCTACCCCACTAGCTGGTAGGAGCGGCTTCAGCCGCGATACCTTTGTTCACACGACTTCTAGGTAATCACGATCCGGCAAGGGCGGGAACGGTGCTGCCGGCAACGTCTGGTACCAAAACGCGACCGAGGCAATGTCGTCCTGCAGCGGCAGGTATTGCCGATCTTTGTCGGTACGCCAACCCAAGGCTTGGATCGTGACCCGCAGATCCTCCCGAAAGCGTATCGGGTCCATGATGTGCCAGCGGTACATGCCGAAACGTTGCTGTGAGGCATACAGGCCATCCGGGCGAATCACCTGGGGCAGGCCGGCATACGGCGTGGTGAACTCCGCATACCCGGGAGCCGGAGCACCGGGGCGATTGCGTTCCATCAAACCCGGATCGAAGTTGTATGCGCCGCAAAAGTAATCTTCCGTGCCGGTACCGCATAGCGTCGGGAATTCTCCGTCGCCATCCAGAAAGAACTTTATCTCCCCTTCTCCCCACCAGCCGTTGTTGTTGACGCCCCAAGCCATGTAGGTTCCGACGTAGTGACCTTGACCCTGCACACCATCCAGAATGGTATACACGTCCTTGTAGGGCAACGGGTTCGTGCGGCGAAACTGTGCGTGGAAGTAACCCACGTCTTCCGGCACGTCCGTCAACGTGTAGTTGATTTGGTAGTAGACGGTAATTCTTGCGTCGCTAAGATTCTGCACAGTAAGAAGTCCGCGCTTTCGAAACGGCATCTCCCAATAACAATTGAACGCACGTCCCGGGTTAACGCAAACGGCAAGCGACGAGACCTGCGCATATTTTTCCCAACCGCAAGCAAAGAAGTCGCCGGCCGGGCATTCGATCGACGGCTGTTCTTCGTCGTCCCAGTACGCACGCAGGATCGTGTGCCGCCACTTGCCGCCGGCCAACGTCATCCAGATTTGTTGAATCGCGCCAGGGCCTTCTATATCGGCCAGCGTGAACGTCTCACCCGGCTCGACGACAACATACGGTGACACCTTCCAGCCCTGGCCCAACCCCCGGGCCGCGTTGGCCGCCGGGCCGTCGGTGGACATGCCGCCTTGGCCCTTCGCGCCGGCAAAATTCTCCGGACTAATAGAGCGCGTCTGCGCGTCCGATAGGCGCGGCAAGTTGCCTAGATGCAACCCAAGGCCTGAAAACTTCGTCATCCTGCCCCCTAGAAAAGGCACATCTCCATAATACACATTGAGATTTAGAAGCTCTTGTCCCAGACCTCGTACAGCATGACCAGATACTCTCGCGATTTTTTCAACTCGAGCGGCCGACCTCCCCGTTTCCGGTAAATTTCGTTTGCGGGCAAGAGTAGGTCTTCGGCGTCCTGGTAGCGCCCTTGCGCTGTACGAACCGCACCGAGTACCACCCGACTGAAGACAATCTTGTCATGGTCCTCCGGGAGCGCGTTTTCGTATATCGACATTGCTTCCTCGCCGGCTCGGGCGGCTTCTGCAACCTGGTCCCTAGCAAGGAGGATCTCAGCTAATCCCGAGAGAGAATCGGCAACCATATAGTAGCCACCTCCCACCATGTTGCGATGTATATCAATCGCTCGACGCGCCATGCCCTCGGCTTCGTCGAGCTCGCCCCGATCAAAGAGAAAACCGCTGACGTTCCCCAAAGTCTGGGCAACTTCTGGATGCTCAGGGCCGTACACAACCTCCAGTACGCGTAATGCTTCTCGGAAATGTTCTTCCGCCTCGTCCAACTGGCCAAGGTCCTGCAACACGAGCGCAAGGTTGTCGTGGGCGAACCCGGTTATGAGGTGAACCTCGCCGTACTTTGCCCGCTCGCTTTTCAGTACCTCCCGGTAAAGTGGCAAGGCTTCTACTGACCTACCTTCGTCGGCCAGAATGTTGGCGATGTTCGTCATGATAGCTATGCGCGAGTCTTCATCTTCGTCGGGAAGATCGGTCAGTATCGCCAGCGCGCTGCGGTACATCTCATCCGCTTCTTCATACTTGCCTTGATCATACAGAACGACGCCAATATGGTTCACAGTCCAGGCGACGGCGGAGTCCAGATCCTGACCGTGGCGCCGCCGTATTGACAACGATTCACGAAATGTCGATTCCGCAGATTCGTAATCCCCTATTTCTCGGTGCAGCCAGCCAAGATCATCCAGCGCGTCAGCAATCAACCGCGGATCATCGGATTCACGTTGGAGCTCGAGCGCGGCGACAAGGCTCTTTTCCGCAGGCTCGTATAGCCCGAGACTTTCGTACACGGTGCCGATCGTGCTTAACAAGCGGGCTCGAATATCCGGTTGATCTCGAAAAGCGTCATCGATCTTGGCCGCACCTCGATCGAGAACTTCACGTGCGGTCACGTCGTTGCCCTTGGATTCCGAGGGATCGGAGATACGAAAAAGATCCACCAGGAACTCGGTCACTTGATTGGCAATCTCGGACTCTCTGACAGCGACAACTTTCTGCCGATCCGCTTCTAACTGTGCAGTCACGGCTTCCTCACGCGATACAAGGGCGAAAACGGTCAGAAATACCATCAGAAGCATCCCTGCCGCGGAGGCGCCCAAGAAGTAAACCAGTCGCCGAACCCGTGCCTGGTTTTCGCGTTGCGTAAGCTCGCTGAATCGAACATCAAGCAAAGCAGCCGCGATCTTCAACAACGCACCGGTGCGCCCGTCGGCCACTGGTCGAACATCCGCACCGAGCGGTTCATGGCCATCCGTCGCACGCAGGCTTTCCGGTAAGCACTCGTTTTCGGAATCGTTCGGTTTTCCGTCAACGAACAGGGAAAAGATCTGGTTGCCGCGCCCGAGTCGAGTGAATTCCTCAACTTCCTCGTTGACCCAGTGCGAACGCGCAGCAGCAGGCGAACAGATGACCACGAGGTTCTCGGATGATCCCAACGCTTCAAGGATCGACGCGCTCAGATCACGAGATGCGGCGAGCTCGTCTCGATCTCGGAATATGGGCGTCAAAGTCTTGGATATGTTCAAAGATTTGGGCGGGCGATAACTCTCAAGTCGACGATGCAGCCACTTCGCCCACTTCTCGTCGGTGTGCGAGTAACTGATAAACGCCCTATATTTGAAATCCGACAAGCTAGTCCCAAGCCAACCTGTTAAGGGAATCTACTCCAGGGGAATAGCTAATGCGACCTGCGGGCCCGCGATCAACTCCCGGGAGAAGCCCAAGACTGAACAGCTACCGGGTACAGACCTGACGTTCTATACAGGAGCATTCGACCTTCATTTGCAATTGAAGGTTATCATCGCAGCCCCGCTCGCCCGCCAAGCGTTGCTGACTTCGATCTTAACGACTTCGGTTTCCCTACCGAGTGAATGACAGTGTTTGTCGGCAGACCTTAATCCGATGTTTACTGACATCCGTTTGTGTGCCGGCCCGTAGGATCGAATGCCTATTTCCGGCCCTCTCCTGCCGGGAGAAGCGTTTCCGGAAACCTGATAGGTACCGTCTGGCAATTTCAGGATCGAACTATTCGAGGCACAGGCGGTGAGTGATAGGACGGCAAGGACCAAAAGTGTCTGCGCTGCTCGCATATCAGTTTCGTCCTCATTGAGACAGTGAGTTCTTGGCGGAACCGCGTAGGCGACTTCTTCGGTCCGCTGCTTGGCCAGGCACCAGCCCCCGCCGGTAGTAGTATCCCTGCTCCCGGTAGAACTGCGCAGACATAGACTCTAAAGGCTATCAGCCGTTGCATGGAGGTACGAGGTGGAGGTGTGAATTACCGAGTTTCGCTGCTAGTCACCTTGTTGTGCGGATCGCAGAGAAGCGCAGCCACTGAAACGCCTCGCGCGTTCGGATCTGGTAATCTTGCATGGTGATCAATTCGACAGGAAAGGAGCCACGAAATGATCCGAGTCCACAATCTCCTGCCGATGGCCGGCCTCGTAGCCGCGCTATCACTATCTGCTTCATGCGCCCCGGAAGTAGGTCAAGGTTACGAACCCGAACGAACGTCCTGGGGCACCCCCAACATCGAAGGCCTCTGGGACTTTCGCACGCTGACCCCAATGGAGCGACCGCCTGAACTGGCAGACAAGGCGGTACTCACGCCCGAGGAAGCCGAAGCGTTTCGTGAGAAGACCCTCCAAGCACTCGATGTAGACAATCGTACCGGCGATGCCTCAATCGGTGACGTCGAGGGGGCATACAACACGTTCTGGTGGGACTGGGGAACGGAGCTCAACGATGACTTGCGCACCTCGCTCATCGTTGATCCACCCGATGGGCGGTTGCCCGGGATCACCCCCGAAGCACTCGCACGACTGGAAGTGCAGAATCGTCTACGCACTCCGCCGGTGCGCGACTCTTTTTCCTACAGTGCCAACCCTGCCGAGTATCGCCCCTCGGGTCCTGAGGCACTGGGACTTTCAGAGCGCTGTCTCGTCGGATTCAACGCTGGTCCCCCGTTTACGCCGGCTGCGTACAACAACAACCTCCGGATCGTCCAGACACCCGGTTACGTCGTCCTCGTCACCGAGATGATCCATGACGCACGCATCATTCCCATGGATGGCCGACCGCACCAGCCACCCGAGATGCGGCGTTGGTCAGGCGATTCGCGCGGCCACTGGGACGGTAACACTCTGGTTGTCGACACCACCAACTTCACCGACAAGACCCCGGCCTTCCAGCTACCCGTCACGCTCGAGGTCTTGGATAGTGGCGCGGTTGGCTCCGGGATGAACCTGCATTTAACCGAGCGCTTCACCCCGGTCGGTGAGGGACGTCTCCTCTACGAGTATACGATCGACGACCCAGCTACCTTTGTCCGACCGTTCACCGTGATCATTCCGCTGCGCGCCACGAAAGGCCCAATGTTCGAGTACGCTTGTCACGAGGGGAACTACGCCATACCCGGCATACTCAAGGGAGCGCGGCTCCTCGAATCGGAGGTCGCAGCCGCTAGTTAGTGCTTGTCCAGAATGCGTAGCATTCTGAGACCGCACTAGTGGAGGGCAGGGATGCCCGACCATTTTGCGTAAGAAAAATGCGAGGTTTTCGTAGAAAACCGACAGAGGAAATTCGCAGGACCCGAATTTCCGGACAGGAACTAGTTAGTTTCGTGTCCAGAATGGACGGAAACTGGCGTGATGGGCACGAGAGGATGCACGTCGAAACGCCGATTGCTCGTCCCGGTTTATTCCCGTCCCTGCTGCAGTTAGCACTGATGCTAGTCGTTTGCAGCTGCAGTCACGTCAAGCCTTACCTACAGACAGACACGCCATCAAGCATCCCCGACGCGGCGTTGCGTGCTCGAGTAATTCTCGTCGGCGATGCCGGGCGTCCTCACGCGGGTGTACTCGAAGGCGTAGGCGAGTGGAGTACGAAGTTCGCCGACAAGACGGCCGTCGTTTTCTTGGGCGACAACGTTTACGAGCACGGTCTTCCGGCTGGCCCTGCCAAGACCGAGAAGGCCGCGCTCGATCGGCAGATCGCTTCGGTTTCGTCGCTTCATGGCTTGTTCATTCCTGGCAACCATGACTGGCGTGCTGGTCGAAAAGGCATTTCGCGACAGATGACCTATGTCGAGCGGTCTTCGAAAATACGATTCCTTCCCCGTGACGGATGCCCAGGCCCTTCATCGTATACGCCACTCGATGGAATACTTATCATCGCGGTGGATACGCAGTGGTTTTTGCAAGAGTCCGCGGATGCTGCTGGATGTGATCTTGGCGAAGATCCTATCTTAGAGTTCTCGGCACGCGTCCAGCGTCTATTGCGTAGCGCCGAAGATCGGCTCGTCGTCGTCGTCGCACACCACCCGCCGTGGACTTACGGACCCCACGGTGGGTTTTACGATTGGCGCGACCATCTCTTCCCGCTGACCCGTCTGGTTTCGTGGGCATGGATCCCCTTGCCAGCAATCGGTTCGCTCTACCCGATAGCTCGCACTCTACGGAAACATTCACAGGACGCTTTTTCCCCACCTTACCGCAAGGTACAACGGCAGCTCGCTGACGCATTTGCCGTCTTTGATGGTCGGGGACCGCTGATTTTCGCTGGTGGTCACGACCACAGTCTGCAAGTTATCGAAAATCGCAAGCCCTGGGGATACGTACTGGTAAGCGGGTCTGGTTCCACCGGGAAACTGACGACTGTGACGCATGGCCACGATACCGTATTCGCGTTCCTCGCACACGGCTTCATGTCCATCGATCTCATGGACAACGGGTCAGCCTATTTACACGTCATAGTAGCGGGGCAACCCGATACGGTCTTCATACACACGCTTCGTGCAGATCCAGCCCGCTAGCACGTTGCTGGGATGCAGATCTAGACTATGCCTAGATCAGCACGCACTCGTCGAAAACAGAAGTTTAGCGCCTGCATTGCGTCGATCGATTGAGTTTGACGAGGATCAACACCTTCGGTGCCAAAAGGGGGAGTCTGCCTTCGACGACCTGATGACAGAGCCGCAAGCGGATTTCGTGAACTACCGATCCGAGGTCGCCGATGTTGATTAGATCGCGGAGTAAATCGAATAGGCAATCCAAACCCCGACAATGAGCAGCGCGCCCCAAAGCAAAACATCGAGAACTTTTAGACCAACGATAGCCCGCTTCATCACTGTGCTTTCATTAGAGTGTGGGTAGGGTTGACTTGGTATTGGTTTATCCAGGAATTCGCAGAGTGGTTGCCAACCTTCTTTTGAGGAATGCACCAACAGTCGACCGTCAGGTACATTTGCGATAACTTCCGCAACGTTTTTGTTATACGCATCAATGGCGTATTGCTTTTCTTCAAAACGCCCGTCGAATACTCCTTCCCAGATCAGTCGCTGTACCATCGCCATTACGTTGCGCGCACGCGGTATCAACCAAAAGATGATTGGCGGAACACTGTTGGAGAGGGCGTAGATTGTTTCCTTGGTACTCTCGTACCATGCTTCGGGATCGCGCGCGGTTAGAATGACTTTCGCTTCCGGGTACTTTTCCATGAGTTCTTCGTACCTTGCCGCTGCCGGCCAATCCACGGCAGCCTCGAACCCCTCGAAGACGTCGTCCCAATCAACTTCCACGTTCCGCGATACGCGATCAAACATTTCGACTTGCTTGCCGCTCGACATAACCTCCCGCATATGATGGCACTTATCGTAGCCAAGAAGCTCCAGAGCCTCTTTCATCGACGTTGTGCCCGTGCGACCAAATCCCGCGCCGATAACCTTTAGGCTCATAAAGCTCCCTCGTTTTTCGCAGGTTGTCGAGCTAGAAGGTCCCGACAACGGTAACGTAGTTTGATATAGAAACGCCTACTCGTCGCTGAACGGTCAGAAGCCTAGCCATTCGATTAGTCGCCGATTCTGTCACGCAATTTACTTCTGACAAGATCCTGCCATTTAGCTAACTCGTATGGGTCAACTCGATTTATCGCTTTATTGGCAGCATCAAAGAATTCCGGATCCTGCCTCCAACCACCCGCTTCCGCGACTGCATCCCACCATGCCTGGGCCACGGGATTTCCGAAATAGTAGGTCATTTCACTGAAGCCCGTCGGTCCAACATCATAATCGAAGTGGTCCCGCCATCTACTTTCGGGCACCAGACCATCATCGGCAAACTGCTTAACCGTAGCCCAGTATTCCAGATAGTGATTCAGGTAATTTTCTAGGATCAACAGTTCACTAGTAGTAAAGGAGTTCGGCTGATCTATGGCTTTCGCCACGACCTCCGCCGGAGACTCACCCATCATCACAAACTGTCGTTCCCAGTTGTTAATCCGCCATTCATTTTCTATCTGAAGTCTTGTAAGCTCGGTCGTTTGATTGATCTGAACGCCGACGAGAACCAAGCCGACCAGTATCCCCACCATACCGCTGAATTGCAGCCAGTTGAGCAGCTTCGAAGATTCCATTGACCTATCCCTATTGGAGACGAACTTCAGACTAGATTAGCGACGCAGTGAATCTGTGCATACTCATGTCGGCAATGAACCGTCATCGAACGGGTGACGATCAAACGGGTTTCGTAGCCACGATCAGCTGAATCTTGTTCCGAAAGTCAAGCGCGTTACCGTCCCCGTGGTTCCACATCAATTCACGGACCGCGGATCGTGCTTCTTTGCGAGCCGCATCATACAAATTGGCAGTTGTCACGGCAGCCAACGAATCCCAGGCCGCGTCGAAACTCGGGAAAGTGAACTCCGTATCAGCGGTTTCGACATCAACGACCAGTCCGGTGGCTGAAAGTTGGCGCAGAAAAGGCGATACGTCAGCCAATGCTCCTGGACCGACGCCATCGACGGGAGGTTTTGGGGCATAGCGTCCGGCGGTTTGCTGGAACTTCACGATATCCGCATCCTCAGGACCGGCCCAGACGACCATTACCGCGCGACCTCGCGGACGCAAGACGCGAGCGATCTCCTTTGCCGCAGTTTCCCGATCAATTACATACATCATCACTAGCGATGCGAGCACGACATCCTGACTTTCATCTTCAGCAGGGATTGCTTCGACGCCGCCCTCTCTAAATGCAACGGTAGCTACGTTGTTAGCCCGTGACTTAGCTATTGCTAGCATCTCTGGGCTGATGTCGATGGCGGTTACCGATCCCTTCGGACCCACCTGTCGAACGGCGGAAAGCGCGACTGCTCCGGTGCCGGTACCGAGGTCCAAAACATCTTCGCCCTCTACCAATCTGGCAGAAGATAGCAACCGGTCTATCACAGGTTCAAAACGTAAGTCGATCTCCCGCCGGTAAGTGTCGGCCATACGATCCCAAACGCCGACTTGCCATGCCAACCCTTTTTCGTGTGTCGGATCAGTCATCTGAATCACCATATGGTCTTTGGGAATTGTATGCCAAAGTCATACGAAAGCCTGGGCTACGTTAAAGAGGTTGTGAAACAGTACGGGAACCAAGAGGCTGCCGGTGCGCTCCCGCATCCAGGTCAGGATGAATCCAACGAATCCCGTAGACACAATCGCACCGACGTTTATCTGTACCTCTGGGCTGTCAGCCGAAACTCCATGAAGGAGACCAAAAACAACCACGACGAGCCACAAACCCCAACCAGTTTCAGCTCCCCAGATGCGCAGACCCTTGCCGAAAGCCTGGTGGAGCAAGAGCAGCAGAAGCCCGCACATAAACAACTCTTCGTCTAGACCCGGCAACGTTGCCTGGAACAATAGGTTTTCCAATGTGGCGTTGGGGCTATACATGAATAGTGCAGACGTGACAGACGCCGCAAGGATCGTGATAACCCCGGTGATGACCACGGGACGCAGTGATCCCTCATTTTGAGCCCACTTCATGCCGGCCGACTGAAAGTTGACCCGGGGTAGCAAGTAAAGCATCGAGTGCGGGGAATCGCTCGCTAGTACCCGCGCTGGACCGCATGGGGTCGGAGTAAAAACTCATGAGTTTTTACTCCGATTCCAAATTCCAAATTTACAAATTTACTCCGACTCCAAATTCGCTCGTCTGAACAACGGCAGCGTACCGAGCCGGTCCTTGAACGCCACTTCTTCACCATCACCGTTGAGCAACGGCATGGGTGGATCAAATTTCTGCGTGAGCGGCGTGACGAGCAGCATCGTCACAAGTCCGGCCATCAGGCCCAATAAATCGCCCGCCAATTCTGGTGCGGTGACAATCGTGACCAGCCAGGTGATGAATCCCATCGCCATGGAGGCCAACGCGCCGGTGCGGTTGGCACGCTGCCACCAGACGCCGACGATGAACGGTATCGTTACGCTCACCAGAATGACCGAGTTAGCGTCCAATATCAGATCGTAGACCACCTGCACTTCTAGCGCGATGTACACGGCGATGACGCCGAACACCGGAATCGCCACGCGCGTACTAACAAGCCGGAGCCGATCGGATGCGTTGGACTTGAACAACGGTAAAATGTTGGTGCTCAACACACTCGCGGCCGCGAGCAAGGCACTGTCTGCGCTGCTCATGATCGCGGCAAGCAGCGCACCAACGAAAACTGCGATGAATACCGGATGCAGATGCGCGATGGCCATTTCCGGTACGACGGTCTCAGGATCGACGAGGCCCGGCATGGTCACGCTGGCGATGATGCCGAGGGTGACGGGGATCATGCCGAACGACAGGTAGCTAAAGCTTGCGATGTAGAACGAGTTTTGCGCGACCTGCTCGTTCTTGGCTGAGAAAGCTCTCTGCATGAGGGTCTGTGCAGAAACATCCGCCAGCCCGAAGATGAGCCAGGCACGCACGTAGTCTGTCCAGATTGCCGCAGTATGCTCCAACGGGACCATGCGGAACGTATCTTCCGGCAAATGCGGGGCGATGTTGCCCCACCCACCGACGTCGATGAGCACCACGACCAACAACAAGATGAGGCCAACGGCGATGACCACCATCTGCACGAAGTCCGTCAGCGCGACGGCCCACATGCCGCCGGCAACGGTGTAGATGAACACCACCACCGCCCCACCCATTATGCCAATTTCAAGCGGTACACCGGTTAGTGATTCAAAAACGAAGCCAAAAGCAACCAGCAGCGCGCCGGTCCACCCGATGTTTGACGAAATGGAGCCAATCGCCGCGATAGTCGCCGCGGTCTTACCGTAACGGTTCTGAAAAAAATCGACGAACGTCAACAATCGCAGGCGCCGGAAGATACGCACGAAGAAAAAGCCGACTAGGAAAAGTCCCAGCGCGCCGCCAAAGGGATCGGCTATGACGCCAAGCAACCCCCCTTCATATGCGGCGCCCGAAGCCCCCATCATGGTGCCACCGCCAAACCACGTGGCGACGATCGTAGCGCTACAAATCCAGATCGGCATGCGACGCCCGGCGACGATGAAATTGTCGGCGGATCCAACTCTGCGCGAAGCGTAGACGCCAATACCAAGCATGGCCACCAGGTAGATGGCGACGCCGGTGAAAATGATGGTCTCGGTATTCAACGCAACGGACTCAAACTGCCCTCAAGTAGGTCGGACAACATGCGTCAGAAGTCCCATGCCGGCGTCGCGTGGCGGCGTTTCGGATCAAAGAACGCACCTTCGACGACATGGCAACGTTCGATCACCCGCGTCCACTTGAGTTCCCGGATGTAGTAGATCTCGGCATACAGCTCGTCACCCGGCCGCCCCCAAGGGCTATCGAGCGAGGCGAACGCCAAGTTCGATTTTGTCGTGGGCGACCAGGTTGCCGAGGTCACCGTACCGAGAAGATTGTCTTTCCTGTCAAATATGAAGGAGTTGTTTGCCGGTTTGTTGCCTTCGACCAGCAGTCTGGCCAAGTTGTGCCGCGAACCGTTGGCTTTTTCCTCGATCAAGGCCTTGCGCCCGTTGAAATTGGATTTCTTCAAATGCACGAGCCAACCAAGACCAAGCTCGTACGGCGACCGGCTGCGACCCGTTCGCACCGCATCCTGGGCGGGCACGAAGTCGACCCCCGCCTGGATGAATCCCGCTTCGATGCGGGCGATGCCAAGTGCGGTACCGCCAAACGGTCGAATTCCGTAGTCTCGGCCGGCTGCCATCAGCTGGTCCCAAAGGCTTTCCGCAACCTCAGGCGTCACCCAAAGTTCGTAACCAAGATCGCCGGTGAAACCGGTACGTGAAATCAAGATCTCGCCTTGCGAGAAAGCAAAGCTGTCAAAGCGGTAGGGTTTGAGGTTCTCGACGCCTGCAAATCCCATGCGTTTCAGCACCGCGCACGACGTCGGACCTTGAAACGCAAGCGCGGCAACCGCCTCGGTCTCGTCCTCGATTTGGACATTGAAACCCATCGCCGACCAGAGCAGCCAATCGAGATGTCGTTCCTGGGAGCAAATTCGGTAGACATTGTCGTCAAGCCGAAACAACGTACCATCGTCCAGCACTTGTCCCGCATCGTTGCACCAGCAGGCATACATCACCTGGCCGATGGCGAGCTTTGCGATGTTGCGGGTTAGGAGTCTATCCAAGTAGGACCCGGCATCGGGACCGGTGATCCGGTACTTCGTCATGGGTGTCAGATCGAACACACCGCAACTGTTACGAATGGCAAAATACTCTAGTTCTACGTCCGTGTAGGCGACCGGGGTCGTATAGCCCTTCCAGTCTTCCCATTCGTTGATTTCGCATGCCGCCTCGACGCGAGAGTGAAACGGCGTGTGCAGTACGCGACGGTCATCGTGCGCCCGAATCATGACCCCTCCCCTCGACGACCGCGCGTAGCTCGCACGATCTCACGAGCCGCGTTCTTGCCTGCCAACCCCATCACGCCACCGCCCGGATGGGTTCCGGCGCCACACAGATACAATCCTGCAACCGGCGCCGCGTACTGGGCGGCGCCCGGGACCGGGCGCATCATCATGAACTGATCCAGACACAACTCGCCGTGGTGCCAATGTCCACCGCGAACGCGAAATTGTTGTTCTATGTCGATCGGTGTCAACAGCTCCGATCCGATCACAAGCTCGCCGATGCCGGGTGCGTACTCGGCAAGCTTATCGATCAACAAACGTTCAAACTCGACGCGCGCCGACGGCCAGCCCACCTTGAGGTGATAGGGGGCAAACTGCACGATCGCCGAGAGTACATGTTTGCCGGGTGGCGCGAGGCTCGGGTCGTGCACCGTGGGAATGTTGATCTCCATCACCGGTGCGTTCGAATACTCACCGTACTTGGCATGATCGAAGGCACGCTCGACGTAGCCGAGATCCGGCGCGATCACCAAACGGCCGCCGACGTCTTCGGCGTCCACACCGGTAAACGTAGGGAGACCATCCAGTGCGAGGTGCAACTTGGCCGCCGTTCCGCGCATGCGAAGGTTGTGGATGCGCCGGCAAAATCCGGTTTCCAACCGTTGAAATCCGACGAGGTTTTCAAACGTGGTCTTTGGGTCGGCGTTGGAAACGACCACTTCCGCCTCTAGCCGTTCGCCGTCGGCAAGCTCTACCCCGGTGGTCCGGCCATGTTCGATCAATACCTGTGCGACCGCGGTACCGGTGCGAATGTCTGCGCCCGCGCCGCGCGCCGCTGCCGCAAACGCCTCGCTAACCGCCCCCATTCCGCCTACCGGAACTGCCGGGCCGCCAAACCCACACGCCTCACCGAGGCGTCGGTACAAAAACCCCAACACCGTATTGGGCGAGCGCGGACCCATGTGCGCACCCAGAACACCGTCGACGCTTAGGGCACCTTTCAAGCGTGCATCATGCAACTTCTCGTTGAGGACATCGAACAGGTTGATCGCACCCACACGCAACAGTTCGCGCATGTCGTCTCGGCCCAACAGACGAATATCCAGTGCCAACTTCGCGAGAGTCAACTTGTCTCGGCGATCGCTTTCCACCAACTTAGGCGGGCGCATGCTGGCGGCTTTGCCGAAGAGCTTTGCATAGCGCAGCATCTGTTGGTAAAACGCGGCGTACGCATCAACATCGGCTTGCGATACGCCGTCGCCTGTCACGCTACCCCGCACAATCTTGCGAATGTCGCCGCTTCGATCGAGCGCGATGGTTGCGAGATCTTTGGCTGCAAACGCGAGGCCATGTTGCTCGAGCGCGAGATCTTTTGCGATGCCCGCATGCAACTGGTTCAACAAGTGCGCGCACGCTGAGACTTTGAAACCCTCGGCGAACGTCCGGGTGGCGGATGCACCACCGACCTGGTCGGCTGCCTCGACGACCACCACGCGATGACCGGCTCGCGCGAGGTAGGCGGCGCATACCAGCCCGTTGTGTCCTGCGCCAATGACCACGACATCAGTCATCGGCGTAGGCCTCCGGCACGAGATTTGGGCGCCTTAGATCCCGGAAGATCTCCCGTGCGGCGTTGGCACCGGGCGCCGCCATCACGCCGCCGCCTGGATGGGTTCCAGAGCCGCACAGATACATGCCTCGTACCGGTCCGCGGTACTGTGCGTAGCCCGGAAACGGCCGGTTGAACAACAGTTGATCGAACGTCAACTCACCCTGAAAAATGTTACCTTCTGTGAGGCCAACCTCGTCCTCGAGCTCGCGGGGCGTACGGATCTCGGCATCCAATATGAGGTCCTTGAAATCGGGACTGTACTTGCTGATCTGGTCGATGACGGTCTTGCCAAAAGCATCCCGGTCGGCATCGGTCCAATCACCGGTGGCAAGCGTCGGCGGCACGTACTGTACGAATATGCTCATCATGTGCTTACCGGGCGGCGCCATGGTCGGGTCGACCTGCGTCGGTATCAGCATGTCGACGTACGGATCCTGAGACCACGTGCCGTTTTTCCAGTCGTCGTAAGCACGCTCCATCCGTTCCATGGAATCAATGATGTGCATATCGCTGATCATGAGTTCGCTTGCTCGGTCCAGCCCATGGAACGTCGGCAACCCATCGAGCGCGATATTGACCTTGCCCGAAGATCCACGGATCTTGAAATTCTTGGCCTTGGTCACCACGTCTGCGGGTAGATCACTTGCGGCCATGATGCGGGTGAACGTGCGTTTCGGATCGAGGTTCGAAACCACGATATCTGCATGCAGCTCGTCGCCCCCCACGAGCGCTACGCCTTTGACCTTGCCATGCGCGACGATGATCTGGTCGACCTCGGCGTCGACCCGAATCTCGCCACCATAGGCCTGCAACGCCTTGGCAAGCGCTTCGGCTACCGCACCCATGCCGCCGCGAGCAAAGCCCCAGGCACCGATGTTGCCGTCCACGTCGCCCATGTAGTGGTGCAGAAGCACGTAGGCAGTCCCCGGCGAGTACACGCCGAGCGCCGTGCCGATGATTCCGCTGCCGGCTAAATGCGCCTTGAGAACGTCGGTTTCAAAGTACTCGTCCAAGAAATCGCCAATGCTCATCGTCCAAAAACGCAAGGTATCGGCCAGGGTCTCCTCACCAAGATCGGTAAACGCCTTGGCCAGGTAGAGCAGTTCTTTGATGTCCCGCGGCTTGAACGACGTCGGATCCGGTGGCGTACGCATGAGAAACGGCCGGATCAAGCGCGTTTGTTTGGTGACGTCGGCCTGGAAGCGATCATAGGCATTGGCATCGCGCTGAGAATGCCGGGCGATCTCTCGATGCTGCCGTTCGTGATCGGCGTAATTGCCGAAGTAGTCGCCGTTCTGCATGAACGTCACGCCACCGCCGTAGGGCACGACTTGCAGCCCGTGTCGCGGCAACTCCAAGTCTCGCGCGATCTCCGGTCGCAGCAGGCTGCACACATAGGAACAGTTGGAATACAGCCAACCCTTGTAGAGTTCCCGACTGACCGTGGCTCCACCGATGTAAGGGTTGCGTTCCACGACCAGCACGTCGAGCCCGGCCTTGGCTAGATAGGCAGCGTTGGTTAGGCCGTTGTGACCGGCACCGATGACAATTGCGTCGTAGCGTTTCAACAAACCTCAGCCCGACAACTTGTCGAACCAATAACCCCAAAACCGCGACGGTTTTTGCTTGCGCGCCTCGACGGCGTCCGCCCGGTAGCCCATCCAGCGCACGCTGTGCGCACCGATCCAGCGCAACGGTTCCACCTCCCATCGCCGCGGCTCGTCATCCACCCACGGTAGCTGGGTCAGATCCGTGTCGCGGTCCAACACCAGGTCGGAGAGGATACGGCCGGCCAGATTCGTTGCGGCGACGCCTTCGCCGACGTAGCCGCCGGCCCAGCCCATGCCGCTTGCCACATCGTATGACACACACGGGCGCCAGTGGCGTGGCACACCCATCAGTCCACCCCACCCGTGCGTAATCTCAAAGTCTTTGAGTACGGGGAAGAGATCTCGAACGACCTTCTCGACGTATCGAACATTGTGATCGCTACGAGGAATCGTCGGTCGGCGCCTGGAGCCAAAGTAGTAACCGGCTCTGCCGCCCACGACCAAGCGGTTGTCGAGCGTACGCTGCCCGTAGACAACCAGTCGCCGCGGATCGTCGAACACCTCCCGCTCGCCCAAACCGATGCCCGACCACACCTCCTCCGGCAACGGCTCGGTCGCCGTAACCATGGAGTAAAGCGGCATCAGCGTGCGTTTGTGACCGGCGAGAGAAGCGGTATAACCTTCGGTCGCGCGGAGGATGACGCGTGCCTTGATCTCGCCTCTGGCCGTGGTCACTGCGCCAGGCGCCAGCTCGGTCACAGGGCTTCGTTCGTATATGCGCACGCCCCGCCGACGCACGACTTCGCCCAAACCTCTGGCAAGTCTGGCCGGATGCACGGCCGCGCAGTGTTTTGCGTAGGCCGCCCCGTGGTCCTTGGCAATGCTGATGCGGGACCGCGCTTCCTCCGGGGGCAACCACCGATACTCTTCCTCGGAGAAACCCAGCGCATGCTTCGCGGCAACCCGCTTCTGCAACTGGCGTGCATGAAACGGTAGGTGGGCGACGCTCAGCCATCCACCCTTTGCGTAGTGGCAGTCGATATCTTCGGCCTGACAGATGCGGCCAACCTCATCGACGGTATTGAACATTTCGCGATGCAGGCGCATGCCCGCTTCGCGTCTCGCCGGATCTGCCTGATACGCGTTCAGCCCGTAGGCTTCCCCCATACACCACCCACCGTTGCGGCCGCTCGCGCCATAGCCAACGGTTTCCGCTTCGAACACCGAGATATCGAGCGCAGGGTTTTTCTGTTTGAGATAGTAGGCGGTCCACAATCCGGTAAAGCCCGCGCCGATGATGGCGACCTCGGTTTCCGTCGGCAATTCGGGTACTTCCGGTTCGGCAACCTCGCCCAAGGAATCGAACCAGAAGCTGACATCGCTATAAGGATTTGTCATACGGACCGCTGTGCCCCCACGCCGGCACCACCCTCCGACATATTCGCGTAATTAGCAAGACAGAGTAGGATGATCGCGTTCGGGAGACACAATGACGCACCCTGTTACTTTTGCCGCGACACAAATGGCGTGCAGCTGGGATACCGAAGCCAATATCGAGCGGGCCGACACGTTGGTGCGACGCGCCGCTGCAGCGGGCGCCAACGTGGTGCTGCTCCAGGAGTTGTTCGCCACCCCCTATTTCCCCAAAGACGAAGACGCTCGTCACTTCGAACTAGCGACACCCACCGAGGGTAATTGGCTCGTGCAACACTACGCCAAACTTGCCGCCGAACATTCGGTCGTGTTGCCGGTCAGCTATTTCGAACGAGCCAACAACGTCTACTACAACAGCATCGCCATCGTCGATGCCGATGGGACGGTGCTTGGCAGCTATCGCAAGTCTCACATTCCCGACGCTCCCGGCTACGCGGAGAAGTTCTACTTCTCGCCCGGCGACTCCGGTTTCAAGGTCTGGGACACCGCCTTTGGGCGACTCGGCGTCGCGATCTGCTGGGACCAGTGGTTTCCGGAGGCCGCGCGCGCCATGGCGCTGAAGGGGGCTGAGGCCCTGTTGTATCCGACCGCGATCGGATCCGAACCGGGCTACGCCGATCTCGATTCGAAGGACCATTGGCAACGTGCCATGCAAGGCCATGCGGCGGCCAACCTGGTACCCGTGATCGCATCGAACCGGATTGGCAGCGAGCAAGGCGACTCGTGTTCCGTGACCTTTTACGGCTCGTCGTTCATCACCGATCATACCGGTGCGTTGGTCGCCGAAGCGGGTAGAGACGACGAGGCGGTTATCACCGCCGCCCTCGACCTCGCTGA
Organism: Gammaproteobacteria bacterium; assembly: GCA_027297435.1. GTDB lineage: Bacteria > Pseudomonadota > Gammaproteobacteria > Pseudomonadales > Azotimanducaceae > Azophilus. The sequence continues at coordinate 42,904 of JAPUIA010000139.1, forward strand.
AATCGCCGCTGCTCGCACGGCATGGGGCGTGTTCAGGGACCGGCGACCGGATCTCTATACGCCCTTGCAGCGCTTGGACGGCGGCTGATGCAAACCGCGCTCGAAGCCGGTTATCGCATGCCGGCCGAATGGGAGCCCCATTCGAGATGTTGGATGGCATGGCCCTGTTTCCAAGACCTGTGGGACGAAGGCTTGAATGCTGCCCAAGCTGGATACGCCGCGGTAGCGCAGGCCATTTCCGATTTCGAGCCGGTGACCATGCTTGCACCACCCGACGTCGTCAATCAGGCGCGGGCCCAATGCGGGACGACCGTTGATATGTTGGCCGTGGACCTCGACGATTCGTGGGCGCGCGATGCGGGACCCAATTTCGTCAAACACGACAATGGCGAAGTTGCCGCCTCGATCTTCCACTTCAACGCTTGGGGACAGAAGTACCCGCGTTATCGCAAGGACGCAGCCCTCGGCCACCGTTTGGCCGAACATCTCGGCTTGCGCACGTTCAGCTCGCCACTTTTCATGGAAGGCGGTGGCATCAACCTGGACGGCGAAGGCACGTTGCTGACGACGGAGCAGTGCGTGTTGAATTCCAATCGCAACCCCGGCATCACAAAGGCGGAAGCAGAACACGAGTTTCGGCACGCTCTCGGGATCGAGAAAGTCATCTGGCTAAAGGGCGACCCCGACGACAATGAAACCGACGGACACGTGGACGGCGTCGCGTGTTTCGTGCGTCCGGGGGTCGTGATGGTGGAGGTTTGTCCGGACCGAAGTTCGCATCGCTACGAAGCCATGAACGAAAATCTCGAGGCGGTACGTTGCGCCACCGATGCCAAGGGTAGATCTCTCGAGATCATCTTGATCGAAGAAGCTTATGAGGCCGAGTCCGCAAGCCGACTTTTCTGTCGCTCCTACATCAATTTCTATATCGCCAACGACGCGGTGATCATACCGACCTACGGTATCGAGCGAGACGCTCAGGCTGCAATGATAATCGGTCAGGCTTTTCCAGATCGCGCCGTCGTGCAGGTCGACGTCACGGGGATCGCCTGCGGGGGTGGTGGCATTCACTGTATCACCCAGCAGCAACCTATCTGAAACCGATGGCGGGTTCTTTTCAGTTTTTCGATCGCCAAGGCAGGCGCTACCAAGGGGCAGCGATCGCCTATGCGATACTCGGCTACGCGACCGGCATCACGGGCCTTTTTGCCGGGTCTTGGATCGTGAACATCCTCGCAACGCTGTTGCTGAGCCACGCAATGATCATTGCGGCCTATCTGATCCACGAATGCGGCCACAACATGGTATTCCAGGCGAACCGTGACAATGCGCGGCTCGGGCGTGTGCTGAGCTGGGTTTGCGGATCTGCCTACGGTACGTTCGAGGACATGCGGTTCAAACACTTCCGCCACCACGTGGACAACGGCGATCTCGTCTGGTTCGACCACGAGCGGTGGTTTGCCGACCACCCGTTCGTGTTGAAGGTGACGCAATGGCTGGAATGGTGTTACGTACCCGCGCACGAAGTCATCATGCACGCAGTGATGGTGCTGACCTCCTTCGTCATCCCAGAGCGCCGTGATCAGCGCCGGCGCAACGTCACGGTAATCATCGTCAGGACCGGGCTCTACACTCTGCTCTTATTCTACGCACCGACGGCCGCGCTGCTGTATCTGGTCGCAACGCTCGCGATGTTGATCGTGCTGCGTTTCATGGATTCGATTCAGCACGACTACGGAGGAGTGACAACTCTTTTTGACGAGGCGCCTGGCCCGCGAAAAGGCGACCTGGTCTGGGAGCAAGCGCACACGTTCAGCAATCCGTTGTCCTTGAAGTACAAGCCCCTCAATTGGCTGGTTCTCAACTTCGGCTACCACAACGCCCATCATGCGAAACCAACGGTGCCCTGGTTTCGGCTACCCGCCCTGCATCGAGAGACGCTGGGCGATGACCCGAAAATGGTCATCCCCTTCGGCGCGCAGCTGAAGATCTACCATCGCGGCCGCGTTGCGCGCATCTATACAGGGAAGGAGAAGTGGGAGGAGCAGCGGAAGGAGCGGTCGCCCCGAGACGATGTTGCCTACCCAGTCGGCCCCGCTTTCCTCGAGGCCGCACAACACGCTCGCGTTCCAGGAGGCAACGCGGCGTCTTTCTTGACCTCGTTTTAGTACGTGCCGGGATATGACCCGAGCATGGGCCCACGTGACTGGTAGCCCATCAACTGGCGAATGCGTTCCGGAACACTATCGGCAATTTCTCTCGGAATCGCGAGGTAGTGGTTTTCTTCCTGGCGCAGCCATCCGAGCGAGTACGTGTTGATAAGCCCCATCCGGGGTTTATCCGACTGGTTAGCGCCGCCCCTGTGCAGCACCAAGCCGAGATACGCCATTACGATCCCTTCGACATCGGCGCCTGAACGGTATGCTCGATCTTCATCGAGACCAACAATCTCCGGGCGTAGGGCAACGCTAACAACCTATCGACTTTGGCGCCAGGCGTGCACATAGCCAAGGCGATATGAAGATAGGCACAATAGGGGGCATACCGCGTTTTGTGGAAGTACGAGATGGACAAGCCATTCGACGGCTGGTTGAGCGAGCACCGCATCGAGCGCGTCGAAGCGATGTCGCCGGACCCGGCCGGGCTGCCGCGCGGCAAGATCCTGCCAACGGCGGCGTTTCTGGAAGCTATAGGTTCCAACGCACTGCGTTTTCCCTCGTCCCTATTCTTGATCACCGTAGACGGCGGTTTTGTCGAGTATCAGGATCTTGCCGAGATCGAAGAAGACCTGCTGCTGGTTCCCGACCGCAATTCATTGACGTTGGCGCCTGAACTCGAGACCCGCACCGCAAGCGTTATCTGCGACGCCATCTATCAGAACGGCGCACCGGCCCACTACACACCGCGACAGGTTCTGCGTGACTTGTTGGACAAGTATCACGAGCGGGGTTGGCATCCGGTACTCGCCCCTGAACTCGAGTTTTTTCTGGTGCGCACCGGCGCTGATTCGATCGGCAAACCGGATCACGGCCCGTATGGCATCGAGTCCGTACAAGACCATGGCGCGTTTTTCGATGACCTGTTACGGCATTGCGAAACACAATCGATTCGGGTGCGAACGCTCATTCGCGAGGCCGGCAAGAACCAGTTCGAGTTTAGCGTCGAGCACACCGACCCCCTCACCAGCGCCGATCAAGCGTTTCACTTCAAGAGCGCGGCGCGCCGTATCGCGCGCCGGCACGGCTTGACGGCCACCTTCATGGCACGTCCCTACCCGACGGATTTCGGCAGCGCGATGCACATTCACCAAAGCTTAGAGGACGGTAGCGGCAATAACTTGTTCGCAGATGCGCAAGGCAAAGACACACCTTTGTTCCTGGCCTACATTGGCGGGCTGCAACGATACTCGCCCGCAGCGATACCGTTGTTGGCTCCTTACGCAAACTCTTATCTGCGCTTCGGCAGCGACATGAGTACACCCGCCAACACGCATTGGGGATTGGAGAATCGTAGCGTGGGCTTTCGCGTTCCGGAGAGCGGTCGCGCGGCGCGGCGCGTGGAAAACCGTATTCCGGGTGCAGATGTCAATCCGTACCTCGCATTCGCGGCGACGCTTGGATGCGGGTATTTGGGCATGATCGAGAACCGAACACCGACCAAGCCTTTACGCACATCCGCGTACGGGCGTAAATCGAGATTGTTGCCCGGGCATCTGCTCAGCGCGCTTGACGCGCTGCACAGGTGCAGACGCCTGCGCGAGCTTTGGGGTAACGTGTTTGTCGACATTTTCATCGCGATCAAACGCGCCGAGTACGCTGCACAAGCTCGCTCGTTGTCCCCATGGGAGCTCGAGCATCTGATCAACAATGTGTAACGCCTCCTGGGATTCGAGATCACGTGCCCGATTATGATGCCATCGTTATCGGCGCCGGGCTCACGTGCGCAGGCGACCTCGCTCGCGCAGGTCTAAAAATGCAAGTCCTAGAGCGGCGTTCCGTCGTTGGAGGTGCTGCGGTCACCGAGGAGTTTCACCCGGGATTCAGAAACTCCGTCTACTCGTACGCCGTCAGTCTTCTACATCCGGACGTCATTCGGGCCGGATTCATCGTGCTGAAGACGCTAGCCGATGTCGGCATGCAAGCGGTGGAAGATCGACTGTTTCTCAAACAACCAAAGCCGTAAACCCGTGCGTTTGCGCGGCTTATCCCCTAAAGTGAGTCGGGGTTAGTCAATTGGGATTGGGGATTGAGCGAACTCAACAGTACGCCGGAAGCGGCCGAGATAGAAACAACAAGTCGCGGGTATCGTTACTATACGCTGGCCATTCTGACGTCGGTCTACATCTTCAACTTCATCGATCGACAAATACTCGTCATCCTCCAAGAGGATATCAAAGCCGAGCTACTCCTCTCTGACACTCAGCTCGGCCTGCTCTCGGGTTTAAGCTTCGCGGTCTTTTACGTCACCTTCGGCATCCCAATCGCTCGTTGGGCGGACAAAGGCGTGCGCCGAAACATTGTGGCTCTCGCCATCGGCACCTGGAGCTTGATGACTGCACTTTGCGGACTGGTGACTAATTATTCGCAGCTGTTGGCGGCACGCATCGGGGTGGGCGTTGGCGAGGCCGGTGGCAGTCCACCTTCGCACTCGATGATTTCGGACCTGTTTCCACCCCACGAGCGCGCAACGGCGCTGTCGATCTACTCGATGGGCATCAATTTCGGAATTCTGTTCGGTTTCGTCATCGGCGGCTGGGTGAACGACTTCTTCGGCTGGCGCAACGTGTTCTTCGTCATTGGCGCGCCCGGTATCCTGATGGCGTTCGTCGTGCGTTTCTCGATACGTGAACCGCGTCGAGGCGAAGCGGAGAAGATTACCGAGGTCGCGGATGCACCGCCGGTCTGGGACGTTCTCAAGCTTTTATGGTCGCGACGTTCATTTCGCCACATGGCTCTTGCATCCGGCCTGCATGCTTTCGTCGGGTACGGGGTCGGACAGTGGATCGCGTCGTTCTTCATCCGCACCTACGACCTGACCAGCACTGGTGAGATTGCAACGTGGCTTGGCATCATCTCGGGTACGGCCGGCGCGGCGGGTACGTTTTGCGGCGGTTACTTTGCGGATAAGTTGGGCAAACGGGACGCCCGTTGGTATATCTGGGTGCCAGGTTTGGCCACGATTCTCGCGGTGCCATTCTCATTGACGGTGTATCTGATCAACAACTACTACGTCGCACTCTCCATCTATCTCATTCCGGTGTTCTTGGGCGCCATGTTCTTAGGTCCAACCCTCGCGATGACCCATGGCATCGTCAGTCTGCGCATGCGGGCGCTGGCATCGGCTATCCTGTTTTTCGTGCTGAACCTGATCGGTCTGGGTCTCGGACCGCTGATCACCGGCATGATCAGCGATCTACTCGAACCGTCGTATGGGGACCAGGCACTTCGGTACGCCTTGGTCATCGTCGTACTGCTGTACGTCTGGTGCGCGTTTCACTATCTGATGGCAGGCAAAACCATTCGCGAGGATCTGGCGCGTGCGCCAAAGTAGGTACGTTTCCCGAGTACGCGTTTGACCGTGGAACAAACTGTCACACCGGTTCGTTGGCCTGAACTGACGGCCTACGCCGTGCCGGCGGTGGGCGTCGCAACACCGTTCTACTTCATCCAGGTGTACTTCCTCAACTTCGCTACCGATGTGTTGTTGATGGCACCGGTGACGATCGGTGTCTTGCTCATGCTGTGCCGTCTTTGGGACGCGGTATCCGATCCGCTGACCGGCTACCTGAGCGATCGTACGCGCGCCAAAATCGGTCGGCGACGGCCTTGGCTGTTTGTCGCCGCCCCGCTCGTCGCGGTATCGAGCTTTACCGTCTGGAGTCCGCCAGAGGCATTGGCTGGGGCCTATTTGACGGTGTGGGTTGCGATCTCCATGTTGTTTTTCATCACCGCCTCCACGTTTTACGACATCCCGCACTATGCCCTCGCTTCGGAGCTCAATCCAAATTCCTATCAACGTACCCGGTTGTATGGTCTTCGTAACTTCGTGACCCTTGTCGGTGCCGGGCTCGCTTTCGGTGGTTTGCAGTTCGTCGTCAATGCAGAGACGCCCAGAGCGGCGGCGGCTACCGTCGCGTTGCTGGCAGGAGTCGCATTCATTCCCTTGTTATTAGTAACACCATTGTTCATCAAAGAGCGTAGTCATAGCACCACGGTGGCCATCACCAGCCCCTTGCTCGCAATGAAGGACGTTTTCGCCTATCCCGCTGCTCGCGTTCTGCTTGGCGCCAGGTTCCTGGTGATGGTCGGTATCGGTACGCAAGCGACGATTGCGCCATACATCGCCATCTACGTTCTCGAACGCCCAGATCTCATCGGCCTGTTGCCTGCCTGCTACATCGGACCGTTGGTGCTGTCTATTCCACTTTGGGTACGAGCGTCCAAAAAAATCGAGCGACTCAAGCTCTGGCGTTTCAGCCTGTTAGGCGCCACGTTAGCGTATCCGCCGATGTTCTTTATCGACGACGACACCGTGTGGCTGATGGTGGTCATGCTGGCGATTGCGGGTGTGTGGGGCGGCGCGACGGGCCCGCTCGGACCTTCACTACTATCGAATGTCATCGACGACGATGCCGAGCGCACACAGCGACCCAAGGCCGGTGTCTACTTCGCAACGTGGAACTTTCTCGAGAAAGCAGCCAGTGCACTGATCGTGCTGGTTATCGCCTTGGCTCTCCAGTTTTCCGGGTTCGTCGCCAACGAATCCGCCAGCGCGAACACCAACCTCGCCATGCGCGTTTGCTTGGCGGGCTTGCCGGCCATCGCGTTCTTTGCCGCCGCTATGGTGTTGGGACGACTCGGTAGGAGCGGCTTCAGCCGCGATTGATCACCGATACGAGCACAAAAAAATCGCGGCTAAAGCCGACTCTTACCCCTTACGCATGAAGTTCACGATGATCTCGGCAAGCTTCTCGCCAGCCGCTACCCTTCGTCCGCATCATCCGTTGCATTTGTTTTACCCGCCACCTCCGCCTCGAACGGTTTCAAACGCACTCCGGATCCCGTCCATTCTAAAAAGGAAGCGAGCATGTTCAGAAAAGAGCCAATCCAAATGAGCCCGGCGAGAACGTAGGTCGGAAAAGCGTACCAGCCCCTCGAGTCCACCACGTTCCAGAGAAATGCCGTTAAATACATCACGAAGACCCAGATCACCACCGCGCCCCAGCGGTTTTTCAGAAACGCGCCAACGTTGTCCACGGCCGGCTCCCGTTACGAGTACGTTCAGATTGTACGCTCAACTAACCAGGGTCGAACATTTCCTGCAATCGAAATTTCTGCACCTTGGTCGATGACATCGGCCACTCATCGATAAACCGTACATAGCGCGGCACCTTGAAGCTGGCGATCTTGCCCCGACAGAACTCGATGATCTCCGCTTCGGTGACCTGGCGATCTGGTTCGGTCTCGATGAACGCCGCGGCAACCTCCAGCAACCGCTCGTCGGGCACACCGACAACCTGCGCCAATTTCACGGCCGGATGCGTCGCAAGGAACGATTCGATCTCAACCGCCGCGACGTTCTCTCCCCCCACTTTCAACATATCTTTGATGCGCCCGTGGTAGGTGATGCGGTTGTCCTCGTCGAGCGAACACAGATCGCCCGTCCTCAACCACCCATCGACCATACTCTCGGCGTTCTTTTCCGGGGATTTGTAGTATCCCTCGAATAGACAGTAGCCTCGAACCCAAATTTCACCGCGCGTGTTCGGTGACAGCACGTCCAACGTATCCGGATCGACTATCAAGACCTCGATCCCGGAAAATGGCTGACCGCAAGTGTGCAGACGCGTCTCCAAGTCTTCGTCTGGATGGTTGAACGACACCACGCCAGAGGCTTCGGTCAGTCCATAGGCCCCTGTCTGCACCGCTTGCGGAAACGCCTCCTGAAAGCGGCGCAACACCTCGACCGGCGCAACGTTGTTGATGCGCCGCAGTTTGCTGAGGTCGGTGTTCGCGAAGTCGGGGTGACTGATCAACTCGTTGGTGACGGTCGGAAACGCCGGGAACGCCACCGTGGCACCTTCGCGTTCCATCATCTGAAGCGCAGCACCGGCCTCGATGTGGTTCATCGAGAGCATGGCGGCACCCGCATCCAGACAGCATACAAACGGCAGGATCGACGCGATGTGAAACATCGGCAACGGTGCCCAGAAACGATCCTCAGACGACAAAAAGTAACGTTCGCGGTTCATGTTGATACCGTTTCGCACGAGCGCTGCGTGCGACAAAGGGCAACCTTTCGGGTTCGCCGTCGTGCCTGAGGTGTACATCATGATGCACGGATCGCTCAACCCCACGTCGCCACGCAAGGCATCGAGCCGGGTGCGCGAAACCTCTGTGCCAGCCTCTTTTAGGGATAGAAAACCCGCGGGTGTCGATTCGCCGATAGTTGCGACGAATGCGAGCAGCGGTGCGCGCGCCAGGTTGAGCGCCATGGGATCTTGTGCGGCATCTAGATCGACGAATGCCTCCTGGAGCAACCCGGCAAAATCGACGTATTCCGACGCGAGGTCTGAAGTCACGATGCCGACGAGGTCGGCGTTTTCCACGACGTAGGCCAGCTCCTCTGCCTTGTATCGGGCATTGATGGGTACGGAAATAGCCCCGATCAGTACCGTACCCATCAGAATCTCGATGTACTCGGGACAATTCGGCATGAGTATGCCGACGTGGTCGCCGGGTTTGACGCCAAGCCCTACCAGACGGCCGGCCATCGCGTAGGTGGCTTCGACCAAACTGCGATACGTGTGGGTGTGATCCGGAAAGATCAAGGCCGCATCGTTGGGCGCTCGTTGGGCTGCGCTTACCAACAAGTCCCCGAGCGATGTGAGTTCGTTTGCCTCCTGAATTTTGCTCAAGCTCTAGCGCCTGCGGTATGGTGAAACGGGCATGGCTGGGAGCGCATTTTACGATGACCCGAGGAATGATTTCAGCACCGCAACCTGAAGCGGTGGAGGCTGGCGTGCTGGCCTTGAGGGCAGGCGGCAACGCGGTCGACGCGGCCATCGCGTGCGCTTTGGTCCAAACGGTGGTGGACCCCCTGATGTGCGGAATCGCCGGATTTGGCTCCATGCACCTCTATTTACCCTCCAGCGGGGAGCACAAATTCATCGATTTTCATGGACGCGCACCCCTTGCGGCCACCGAGGACATGTGGGCCGACAAGGTTATCGCCGAAACCGAAGACGGGTTTGGCTTCATCCTAGAAGGCAGTCTCAACGAGATCGGCTATCAAGCCATCACGTCTCCGGGTTCCTTGCGGGCATTCTCCGAGGCCCTCGAAACACACGGCACGATGTCGCTAGCCGAGCTGTTGCAAACCCCAATTCGTTATTGCAACGACGGATTTTTAGTGCGCCCACATGTTAGCTACTACTGGAACCTGACCGAACTCGCTGGTCGCGTCCCGCACATCGAACAGATACGTCGCGACCCAACGACCCGGGCGATATACATGCAAGACGACGGCACACCGCGCCAAGCCGGCGACATACACCAGAACCCTGCTATGGGTTCGACGCTGGCACGCATCGCCGCGAACGGGGTGGATGATTTCTACTCCGGAACGATTGCGGCGGAAATCGCAGCGGACATGCAAGCCAACGGCGGGCTGCTGGCCAAGGCGGATCTCGCCGACTATCAAACGGAAACACGTGAGCCGCTCTGGGGCGAGTACCGAGGTTTGCAGATCGCGACGAACCAATTGCCCGGAGGCGGCGCGATGGTCGTCGAAATGCTGAACATCCTGGAACACTTCGACATCAAAGCGATGGGCCACAACAGCGCCGAGTATATTGCGACGGTCGCCGAAGCGATGAAGATCGCCACGGTGGACAAAGATCGGCACATGGGCGACCCACGCTATGTGGAGGTACCTTTGCGGCGGCTGTTATCGAGCCAATACGCTGCCGAAAAAGCCCAACAAATTCGCGCAGGCGATCACGCCCACGTACCGCGTTTCAATCGCGGCGCGGATAATCAGGACACGACACACGTGTGTGCGGTAGACGAATTCGGCAACTGCGTCTCGATGACGCATTCGCTCGGCAACCCTTCCGGGGTCGTCACGGACGGTTTGGGATTCATGTACAACGGTTGTATGAACGTCTTCGACCCGCGCCCCGGCGGCGCGGATTCCATCCAACCCGGCAAGTCTCGTTTCACCGCGATGTCGCCTTCCATCGTGCTGCGGGACAACGAGCCGTTCCTCATCATCGGCGCGCCAGGCGGTACGTTCATCACGATGGCGGTGCTACAGGGAATTATGAATGTCGTCGATTTCGGCATGAACGCCCAGGAGGCGGTCTCCGCCCCACGATTTTGCGCTACGTCGGACATCGTCGACATCACCAACCGCATCCCACGCTTCATAGAAGCAGAGCTGATCGAACGCGGCTATCAAACCCGCCGCACGCATCTTTCCTATCATTTCGCGGGCGTCCACGCGATTCGCCTCACCGAAAGCGGCTGGGACGGTGGCGCCGATCCGGCCCGCGATGGGATGGCGATGGCTACGTAGCGGCCGTGCCGACGTGTGGATAACGCTCCAAGTGTTGGCGAAGCAGATCCTTGCCGTAGTCGTTGCCGTTTGGTGTGCGCACCACCGCGTGCACGTGATCTCGTTGCGGCAGTGTACTGTCGGTTAGATGGCGCAATCCAATCGGCTTCTGGTGATCGAACTCGATGAGTAGCACAGGGCTGTGTACCCGATAGTAATACACCGAGTCGTCCTCCAGTCCGCCAACCCAAGCGAAATAGGTTTCATCGAGATGGGCGGCTAACATCTGCATGCGGTTCTGGGCATGGCCAACGTCCATGTTGCCGATATACAACGAGACGAGGTCCATCAGCTTGCGCTGCTGCTCCCTTGAGAAATTCGCGACAGACGTGCCCGCATAGTCGATGATCACGTTGTCCTTGAAGAACTCCGCAAGGTTGTTGTTCCCGGTTTTTTGAGATTCGAGAACCGCCTCGGCGACCTGCGCATCGGTCAGCGATCGCATGACCTCGAGCCCCAACCGTTGTTCGTCTTGCAGTATCGCCACACCTTGGTATTTGCCTGACGTCGCAATGACCGGCTCCGACCCCACAAACAAAGGTGTCATGACCACCTGATCGCCAAGCACGAAATAGTTGATGATCAAGTGATGACCGTCCAGCTGCCAACCCCACGGCTGATCATACGATGGCTCCCCCATGATCGTGATCCAATAGCGCCATTCGCCGTACTCTTCGAAATCGTTGTCGTTCAACTCCGCCAACGTCGTGTTGAGTTTCATGATGTCTCGAGCGAGCGTGAACCCTTTGACACTCAGGCCCGCTCCCATCATCTCGAACGCCGCGGCTCGCTGGGAATCGTCCATATCGAGAAACGCCACGCCTTGACGTATGTAGAAGTGCGGATTCATCCACTTGCGCCACTCCGGATCGTCCACGGGAAACTGCACACTCGTCCGTTGTGTGTCCGTCAATGACGCCAGAAACGCTCTGGCAGCATCGACCATTGGGGCCGCGGACACCCCCGTCTGCCGAATCTCGAACAGATCCGGCTCAATCGCCCCGTTGTTGGTGATTCCGACAAACGGTTCCGACATCGCCGAGCTTTCGAGCTGCTCGGATAAAATCTCCCAGCGGCTCGGCCACGCGACCGCTACAACGATACCGATGACCACGGCGATCCCACCGGCGATCCATAGCGCTTTTTTCACGGTTTCGGAAACTCCTTGATGTAGATGTCCTGCTGGGTGAAGGGAATGACTATGCCATGCTCTTCGAACGTCTTGTAGATCTCGACGTATAGCTGGTGCGAGATCCGTCCTCGATCTTCCGGCCGCTCGATCCAACACATCAGGTCGAAATCGAGGCTCGACGCACCAAAACCACGCATACGTACCCGCGGTTCCGGATCTTCGCAGATCTCTTCGTGTCCTACGCCAATCTTCATGAGAATCTCGCAAACCTTATCGACATCGGTACCGTAGGCCACGCCGACGCTTATCCTGATACGCAGTTTCAGATGGCGACCACCGCTCTCGTTGACGATCTTGGCGTTGGCAATCACGCCATTCGGGATAGTGATCTCGACATCGTCGCGTGTCAGCAGGCGCGTGCTACGCAGACCGATGGCGGAGACTTGACCCCGTTCGCCGGTATCGAGGTTGATGTAGTCGCCGATCTTGTAGGGCGCATCGGCAACGATGAAGAATCCGGCGAACAAGTTCGCCAACGTGTCCTTGGCGGCAAAACCCACCGCCACGCCGACGATGCCGGCCGAGGCGAGCCACCCCACCGGATTGATACCCCAGATCAGCAGCAAGACGTAACTGCCGACCAGGATCGTCACGAGTTTAGCGGTGAGGTCGAAGATCGGTACCGTGCGTGCCTCGACGAGCGCGAAACGCCCCTGGTGACCCACGGTATCCAACAGCGACGTCGAGATGCGCAACGACGCACGCATCCAGCTCCCAACGATCACCGACAACAGAACCTGCACGATCAATTGCCCGCCCACTGGTAGCTGGGCAGCGTTGACCGCAAGCGTCAAACCAAAATAGGCGACGGTCGTGAAAACCGGTTTGCGCAAGTGCTCGATGATGTGGTCGTCGACCAACGAGGTTGTCAGGTCGGCCAACCGGTGCAGGCTGCGGAACAGCACCACCCGAACCACAATCGCCAGCACATAGAACAAACCCGCTATGACCACTCCGGCGACAATGGGATAGTGGGCGATCACCTCCCAAGCCGGCAGCAACGCATCCGGTAGCCAATCGACGAATTGCGGAAGCGCTTCTCCCACCGGCGCGACGTCGATGTCGGGAGCATCGCTGGTCGTCGTCTCTGCGTTAGCCATGAGGTTTCTCCATCGGCAGGCCCTCGGGTCAGGCGCGTGCGGTATTTGTCTCGAATCGTTGTCCGTTCTGCGTCGCGAAAAACGCATCGAGGGGTATGAGTTCTTGGCGCAAGAATCCTGTGTCGGGCAACTGCCCGGTAGAAACCATCTCGATGACTGCACAAACGGACGAAGCAGTCGTCCACGCAATGGCGCGCCAAGCTCGTCCGTCGATCTCGATCGGGTAATACGAGCGTACGAATTCTTTACGGCTAAGCCGGCCATCCTGCAGACCTTCTGCCGACACGTGAATGTGCACGACGTCTTCATCGACCGAAGGTTTACTGTTCTTCAGAATTCGACCGGCAAGTTCCCGGTCCTCACGCAGCAACAACTCGTGAAAGAAGAAGTTCATCAAACGCGCGTGGCCCGGGTAGCGCATGGTCTTATAGTCGAGATTCTCAACCCGCTCCCGATAGGTCTCGCACATCGTTCCCAAACCACCGGAGGTGGTGAACGCTTCCAACCGCACACCGTTGACATGCACGGTCTCCACCCACTCCATCGGCGATGTCCACTTGTGCTCACCGTCTTCGATGACCTCACAATCATTCAAGTACTCGTTGACCACGCCTTCGGGCGACCAATTGAACGAGTACGCGAGCAATCCCGTCGGGTGCTGCGGTAGCGCACCAACGCGCAACTTGATGGAGCGAATCGAATCGAAATCCTCAGCAAGGTGTGCCCCGACGATACCGACAAACCCCGGTGCCAGACCGCAATGTGGTGCCATCACTTTGGAACTCGTTGCCGACAGCTCGAGGATGCGCTGTCGGGTCGGCACGTCCTCGGTGAGGTCGAAGTAATACAACTCGAGTTCGTGCGCGAGCTCGGCAACGCCTCGATTCAGGCTATAGGGTAGGCACGACAGTACCGCATCTTGGCGTTCCAACACCGCTGCAAGTTCGTCGCGATTGTCGACCGATGCGGTGACCACGTTGAAAGGCACCGATTTTCTCGGGGTCTGTAGGTCGACACCGGTGACTTCGAACTTGGTCCGATCTAGCATCGTAGCGGCCAGCTCGCCAACCGCACCCAGACCCAGCACTGCGACTTTTCTCAGCTTGTCGGTCACACCTCACACCTCGAAGTTGATCCCCTGCGCCAGCGGTAGCGCATCGGAATAGTTTACCGTGACGGTTTGCCGGCGCATGTATGCCTTCCACGCATCCGATCCCGACTCTCGTCCCCCGCCGGTTTCTTTTTCACCGCCAAACGCCCCGCCGATCTCAGCACCCGAGGGGCCTATGTTGATGTTGGCTATACCGCAGTCAGAGCCTTGGGTCGAAAGGAAGTACTCGGTTTCACGAACGTCGTTGGAGAAGATGCAGGACGATAGACCTTGCGGCACGTCGTTTTGCATCGACACGGCGTCGGTAAAGCGCCGGTACGTCATCGCATACAAAATGGGCGCAAACGTCTCTTGGCGGACGATTGCGGCCTGATCGGGCATCTCGACGATCGCCGGTCGTACATAGAATGCATCCGGATACTCGTCCACCAACACCCTTGCGCCGCCAAATACATCGCCACCCTGGTCACCGGCAGTCGCCAACGCCGCCTGCATCGCTTCAAACGCCGATTGGCTGACAAGAGGCCCCACGAGATTCTCTGCATCCATAGGGTTGCCGATCGCGAGATCGCCATAGACCTTCTTCAGCTGTGGCAATAAATCATCGTAGACGTCCTCGTGCACGATGATTCGACGGAGCGTCGTGCAGCGCTGTCCGGCGGTCCCGACGGCAGAAAATACGATCGCACGCAGCGCCATGTCGACGTCGGCGGACGGCGCGACGATCATCGCGTTGTTACCGCCCAACTCCAGAATACATCGACCGAATCGTTCTGCGACGATGGGTCCGACGGCCCTGCCCATACCGGTAGACCCCGTTGCCGAGATGATCGAAACGTCGCCGCTGCCCACCATTACCTGACCAAGCGCAGCATCCCCGATCAATACCTGGCTCAAGTCCTCAGGCGCTTCGTCAAATCTCGATGCGATTTTGGCAAATAACTTCTGCACCGCAAGCGCGCAAAGCGGGGTTTTCTCCGATGGCTTCCAAATGACCGAATTGCCGCAAACCAAAGCTAATGCGGCGTTCCACGCCCAAACCGCAACCGGAAAATTGAACGCGGTGATCACGCCGCAAACGCCCATCGGTTGCCATACCTCGCGCATGCTGTGGCCGGGTCGTTCCGACGGCATGGTCAAGCCGTAGAGTTGCCGGGACAGTCCAACGGCAAAGTCACAGATATCGATCATCTCCTGCACCTCACCGAGTCCTTCCTGCAAGATCTTTCCGGACTCGATCGAAACGAGGCGCGCCAAAGCATTTTTCTGGGTACGCAGCTCATGTCCGAGCAATCGGACGAGTTCTCCCCGGCGCGGAGCAGGGACGGTTCGCCATGCCACGGACGCAGCCGTCGCGCGATCGATCTTCTGGCGAGCTTCTTGCGCGCCTTCAATCGGCAACCGGCCGATCAAACCTCCGTCGATGGGCGAGTACACGGCCAGCTTGCCTACGCTCAACTCTGCATCGGTGATGCCGTTCGCTCGCGCTATCTCGAGATGTGTCATGTCATTGTTCCGTCGCTGTCGTAAGCCGTCCGCACACGAAGGTCATGACGTACAGTAGGTGAGCCAATGGTCAAACTCCGGATCCTCTCCGCGGGCAATACGCTGGTGTTTTTTGCGCAGCCGCTGCGTCACCGGACCCACCTCGCCGCCACAGAATTCTTGGTCGTCGATCTTCACGACTGGCCACACGCCAACCGATGTCGCCGTCAGGAATATCTCGTCGGCACGCAGCAGTTCCTTCACGGTAATGTCGCGCTCCTCGACCGGGATGTCGAGCGCCGGTGCTAGTTCCAGAACCGAGGCGCGAGTCACGCCGTGCAGTACGCGGCTTTCGGGTGGGGTGACCAGAACCCCGTCGATTAGCGCAAAGATGTTCGAAGTGGTCGACTCCGCAACGAAGTTCTGATCATCGAGCAACAGTATGTCGTCGAAGCCCTCCCTGCGGGCACGCCACTTGGCAAACATGCCGGACGTGTAGTTAGCCGCTACCTTGACTTGCGGCGGGATGATGTCGACTCGGCGGTTACTGATGGTGTGTTCGATCTTGAGTGACAACCGTCGCGCAAAATGATATTCACCCGCATGGTGATCGATGATATCGGTCGTGCTGTCATAGGCGGCTATGAATACCGAGACCGTCGGATCTTGCGGCACCAGCTCGACCTCGATCGATGGGATAAGCGCGCTGATCTTCAGGCTATGGGCGCCAGGATTCTGCACAACGGTCGCGATACAAGCTTCTACAAGATCCTCTTCAGCGTATCGAATCGGAATCCCGATGAGGCGACACGTCGTAAACAACCGCGCAATATGCTCGGTAAGCTTCATTACGGCCGGGCCTTTGGCCGTGTCGTGGACGCTCATGTAATCGAAGGCGAGCGAGCCGCGCTGCAAGCTCTGCGCGAGCACGTGCACCGTGGCGTCGGCCCAATCGACAAACTCACCGTCTCGCCAGATCTGTCGATCAACCTTGGGCACGATTGCCTCCCAATCTATTCCCGAGGACCTTGCGGCTGTCCCCAGAGTCTTAGTCGCGGCCAGGTGATGGTGCTGTTGTGGTACTCAAGTCCTGGTACGCGATCTTCACGCAGCAAGAGCGGACCGTCCAAGTCGACAAATCGCGCCATTGGTGCCAACAACATGGCCGGCGCCATGCTGAGCGACGTGGCCACCATACATCCCACCATGATGTCGAATTGCAATGACTTTGCCAGGGCAATGGTTTCGATAGCATGGGTAAGCCCACCGGTTTTGTCGAGTTTGATGTTGACGATCTGATACTTGTTTCTCAGCGCCTCGAGTTGAGCACCGGTGTGCACGCTCTCATCCGCACCGATCGGGACCGGCGAATCAAATCCTGCCAATGCCTCATCGGCTTCTGCCGGCAACGGCTGCTCGATCATCGCAACACGGACCTCTTCGGCCACCGGCATCACCTCATTCAAGACCTCGATGCTCCACCCCTCATTCACGTCGACGATGATCTCAGCGGTTGGCGCCGCATCTCTGACGGCACGCAAACGCTCTCCGTCGAGATGACGGTCGAGCCCACCCAGCTTTATCTTGAGCACCGGGCGGTCAGCATTGTCGGCCGCTGCAGCTTGCATGGCCGCGATCGAGTCAATGCCGATGGTGAACGCGGTCTCGACTGGCACAGGTTCCGGCAACCCCGCGATCGCCCATACCGGACGTCCCTCTTGTTGCGCACGCAAATCCCACAGCGCGCAATCCCACGCATTGCGGGCGGCACCAGCACCAAGTTGGTCAATCGTCGTCGCCGTCGACAGCTCGGTCAGCGTCGAGGCCACGGATTCGCCGTAGCGGGGATAGGGAACACACTCGCCCAAGCCGTGGTATTGACCATCCGACACACGCACAACGACCACGTCGGCGATTCGTTTTGCGCCGCGCGCTATGCGGAACTCCTGGGCCAGCGGCCACGCCTCCGAATGTGTATGGATCGATAGCTTCATGCGACGGCGAGCAGATAGTCGATGATCGGACTCGCACCAAAACGCATCGGATCCGTCACTGGCAAAGACAACTGGTCCTGCAAGACGTCGATCACGTCTCGGGCTTGTCGTTCTGGCAGGTTTTCCGTGTTGACCGCAACGCCGACACACCGGATCTGCGGATTGGTCATGCGCCCGGTCTGCACCGTCAAGTCGATGACCTGTTCGACGGTCGGCATCGACGTATCAATGTTACGCATGCGCGTACGGGTGGTTTCGTGACAAACCACGAACGCGTCCGGTTGGGTTCCGTGCAGCAAGCCCAACGTCACGCCGGCAAAGGCGGGATGAAACAGCGAACCCTGGCCTTCGACGATGTCCCAATGGTCGTCCTCGGCTGCGGGCGTCAACCACTCGGCGGCCCCGGATATGAAGTCGGCGACCACCGCATCGATTGACACGCCGCGGCCGGCTATGAATATGCCGGTTTGGCCCGTGGCGCGAAATTCGGCGTCGACCCCGCGGGCACGAAGCTCGCGCTCGATACACAGCGCAGTGTATTTCTTGCCGATGGAGCAATCGGTACCAACGGTCAGCAAGCGTTTGCCGGACCGCTTTTCACCGTTACCGGTCGCGAAATTCTGATCCGGGTGGCGAACGTTGAAGAGCCGGCGCCCGCACTCATCGGCAGCCGCGGCAATTTCGGCAACGGATTCGAGCCGCGTGTGCAATCCGCTCGCAACGTCCATGCCCTGTTCGATGGCCGTGACGATGACGTCGGTCCATTCTACCGGAAGGACACCACCGGAACTCACGGTGCCGATGACGAAGGTCTTGGCACCCGCCGCGACCGCTGCTTCCACGGTCATATCCGGAATACCTAGGTCGGCGTTACAGCCGGGCAAGCGCAGCTGACCAATGGCCCAATCGGACCGCCAATCGACTATGCCCTGGCCCGTCTTTGCCGCTAGCCGATCCTTCGCGTCACCGAGATAGATGAGATATGGCGGTCGAATTTCCAACCAAAGTACCCTGTTGCGACGTGCAGTCGACTGCGTTTGGCACATTAATCAAACCTGCCAGTGCTATTGGCGGTCAAGGAGTTTTTAGCGTCGCCGGCGTGTGACGGTTCCGGTATCGACCGAGCGTCTACGGCGCTGGGTAGCCGGTCATGGCGATGCCGTGCCCGTATCGCATCTCGGTTGACATGCAACCATATGGTTGCATAATGTTTGCCATGGATTTGGTGTTCAAGGCCCTCGCGGACCACAACCGGCGCGTGATTCTCGATCGACTGTTCGAGCACGACGGTCAATCCTTACAGGAACTTTGCCGACACGTCGAGTTCAGCCGCCAGGGCCTGTCGAAACACCTCGCGTTGCTGGAGGAGGCCGGCTTGGTCGTCTCGCAGTTTCAGGGACGAGAGAAAAAACACTTTTTGAATCCCATTCCCATCCAGAACGTAGCCGAACGGTGGCTCGCCAAATATTCAGATGCTCAACTGACGGCCATAACGGCCCTCAAAGGGGCACTAGAGGAACAAGACCATGAGTAGCAACTCGACGTACATATACGAAACCTATATTCGCGCACCCGCTGAACGGGTATGGCAGGCGCTGACGTCGGCCGAGTTTACGTGCCAATATTTTCATGCCACCCACGTGGAGTCGACCTGGGAGCAGGGTGCACCGATACGCTACAAGTACGCGCCCGATGGAGATGTTGCGGTCGAAGGCGAGGTCTTGGAGGCTCAGCCGCCTAACAAGCTCGCGATCAC
Source organism: Gammaproteobacteria bacterium (assembly GCA_027297435.1). Classification (GTDB taxonomy): domain Bacteria; phylum Pseudomonadota; class Gammaproteobacteria; order Pseudomonadales; family Azotimanducaceae; genus Azophilus. The sequence continues at coordinate 62,159 of JAPUIA010000139.1, forward strand.
CTGGCACGTGCTCTACAACGAAGACGCAGCTCGAGAAACACCATCACGGGTAACCTTCGAGATCGAAACACTCGACCAGCAAACGCGTCTACGCATCGTGCACGATCGGTTTGCCGAAGGCAGCGTGGTGCTGCCCGAGATATCGCAAGGCTGGCCATGGATTCTATCGAGCTTGAAGTCCCTGTTGGAAACGGGTGAGGCGTTGCCACCGGCAACCGCATAACCCGACTCACTTGCTCGTTGAACGTACATCCCGTAGCGTGGTGCGCTTGCACGCTGGGGGAAACGAATATGCGACTACGGTTTAGGAGACTTGCGGGAATCGCCTTGACCGGCACGCTACTCGGTTGGATGTCGGTCGTGCTGGGCCACGGTACCGCGGGCGCTCCGGCCAAGTCCGCCCGCGCGATCGAGTTTCCTGATACCGATCAATATCAAACGTTAGTCGTCGACCTGCATACCCATAGCGTTTTTTCGGACGGTCACGTCTGGCCGAAGATTCGGGTCGGCGAGGCGTTGCGCGACGGACTGGACGCGTACGCCGTCACCGAGCACCTCGAATGGCAGCCACATTTGGCCGATATCCCGCACCCCGACCGCAACCGCTCGTACCAAGAGTCGGTTGCCGCAGCCGCGGGATCCGATCTCATCGTGATCAGCGGATCGGAAATCACCCGACGCGAGCCTGCCGGACACATGAACGCAGTGTTCATAGAAGACGCCAACGCCTTACTCAAGGTGGGAACGCCGCCCGAGGATTCGAGCGATACGATCGGTCATTTCTTGGCTGCCGATCAGTGGCCTCCCGAGCAAGCCGTCATGGCTGCAAGCGCGCAAGGCGCGTTCGTTTTCTGGAACCATCCCTACTACACGCGCATCTATCCCAACGCTGTTGCGAGAATGACCGATTTTCATCGCACACTCATCGATCAGGGCCACCTACACGGGATCGAAGTGGTCAACGGCAACACATATTCAGAAGAGGCTTTTCAGATTGCCTTGGACTACGATCTCGCCCTCATCGGCGTATCGGACATCCACGATCTCATCGACTGGGACTATCGGCCGGAAGCCGGTGGACACCGTCCGGTCAATCTAGTGTTTGCCGAGGAACGCACCGCTGAGGCCATCCAAGCAGCACTTTTTGCCCGACGCACGGTCATTTGGTTCAAAAACCTGCTGATCGGTCGCGCAGCGGATCTTGCGCCCCTGCTCGATGCATCGCTCGACATCGTCGACGCGCGCTACCGACCGGACCTCGAAATCGTCGACCTCACCATCGAGAACCACTCCGATGCGAACCTGGTGCTCAAGAACCTCACCGACTATACGTTCGTTGGGCACGCCGACTACATCCAAGTGCCGCCACACGGCATGACCCGCGTCACGGTGCGGCCCGGCAAGGTAGTCGACACGCTCGAACTCGAATTCGAGGTGGTCAACGCGTTGACGGCGCCAAAACAACACCCGCGCATGCGCTATTCGATACCGGTGGCAGACGTTCCCGAGCCTTAACGCGGGGACGGGAAAACCGGTACGTCCAATGGACGTGCGGCTTCTAGCCCGCTCGCCGTAGGCGCTTAAGACACCTTAAGAAACAATCACCTCCCCATCAGGCCTAATCGAGGTCGTCTGGCTAGTGTGTTCTCCAGCACAACGGAGAACCGCTATGAACTCGAATCTCAATACCATCGCCATCGTTGCCGTCACACTGGTACTCACCGGTTGCGTGATCCAACCGCGCGGGCCCGATCCCCTGCAGCCAGGCGCTACCATTTCAATCCGTTCGGCCGATGTGAAACATGTCGACCTCGACGTCGACGGTCACGGTGCTGCGGTTGGGAAGAACTTCCTCCTCGGAACCGCTGGCGGTGCGGCCATGGGCGCAGCAGGCGGGGCCGCTTTGGGATTTGCCTGCGGGCCCTTGGTGTTGTTCTGCGCACCGATATTTGCCGTGGCCGGAGCAGGTGCGGGCGGCATCGTCGGAGCGGTCGCCGGGACGGCCCATGGCGCAAGGACCGGACTACCCGCTGAGAAAGCGAAGCAATTCAACACAGTAGTCGCAAAGACGATCAACGAAGCGATGTTGCACCAACAACTGCACCAACGCTTTGTCGACCAAGCGCGCGCCTATTGGACCGTCGTCGATGGCGACGCTACCAATATAGTGAGCTTGAAGATTACCGCCCTACGTTTCGAACAGGTCCGCGATGACGAGCTAAAACTCGTCATGTCCGCTACGGCGCGCGTCAAAAGCGGTCGGAGGACGAAAGTGTGGGGTTTCAACTTCGATAGCGCGCAGCACCACGTCGATACTTGGCTGAGCGATGACGGCGCGCTGTTTCGCCAGGAAGTCGACGCGGGTATGGATCAGCTGACCCGCAACATGGTCATGGCGCTGTACCAGCTTGGCACGACCGGCTACGCGACTGGCGCACGCCAAGGCGCGTTTTCAATCTTTGCTTCTTGATGGACCCCGACCAGATAGCCGGAGTATGGTGGCGTTCTGGGGGAAGTTTGCAGTCCCTGAGGAACGGCGATGCACGATTCGCCGATCATCATTGAAAGGGAGCAACGAATCATGAGAACAATCGTAATCGGGTTGTTATTGTCGATTTCAGCCTTCGCGCAGGCGGAGATATTGGAAGTCAACATCTGGAAATCCATGCCTGGCCAGGGTCCGGTAACGTTTCAGTACGGACAAGAAATTCGCGCTATTCACGAAACGTTGGGGGCAAACGTCCAGATTGGCGCCGACCTCGAAGGACGCATGCACTACGTCCTGACCTTCGAGAACTGGACCGAGTGGGCCAAGTTCGGCGCCAAGGCACAAAACAGCGAAGCGTTGACAGCGTTTTGGGCTAACGTTAATGCAAATCCTTCTGGGGAACTGGAAGACAATTATCTGCTCAATGTCGCGGCCCCAGGCGGCGATGGTAGCGTGTATCAGGTGTTCATCTGGCAACC
>JAPUIA010000014.1 GCA_027297435.1 Gammaproteobacteria bacterium
TGTAAGCCGCCCGGGACGAGTTTCGCTCTCTGTGTGCAAGCTGCCTTTCGATCACATCAGGCCGCCAACCCATTTCATTCAAAAGCGTTGAAGCCGTGGATCTGAATCCATGCGGCGTGAACGTGTTCCCATACCCCATGAGTTTCAATGAGCGATGCCAGGTTGTTTTGGCCATACAGCGGTTGGGGTTTCGGTGGTTCGGGAATAGGTGCGCACGGTTGCCGGTAAGTTCGCGTAGTTTGGTCAGCAATTCAATTGCCCGGCCGCCTAGTGGGACCAGGTGCGCTTCACGCATTTTCATACGCTCAGCTGGGACGCGCCAGAGCCGTTCTTCGAAGTCAATCTCGGACCATTCCGCTTGCCGCAACTCGCCGGGGCGCGGAAACAGCAGCAGCAACAGGCGCAAGCCGATTTTGGTTGCCTCGCTGCCCTCATAGGCATCGACCTTAGCGAGCAAGCCGCCGATGTCATCCTTCGAGAGCGGTGGGTAGTGGCGGACCTTGGGCGCCTTGACCGCACCCTTGAGCGCCACGGTGGGATCGGAGTCACAACGCAGCGTAGAGACGCCGTAGCGGAAGATGGCCGAACACCATTGGCGGATGAGTACAGCTACCCTCTCGGCACCTCGGGATTCAGCGATCTTCATAACGTCCAAGACATCAGCGGCGGACACCTCGTTTAACGGAATTCCGCCAATCGTCGGGAAGACATCGTTTTCTAGTCCGCGCTTCATTTGATCGGCGTAGCTATCGCTCCAATGGAGCCGTTGCTTGGCTTGCCATTCTTCAGCAACAGCCTGGAATGTGTTTTTGCGTGCCACGGCTTGGTGTCGGCGCTGCTGGTTGTGGTACTGGGTTGGCTGCACACCTTTGGCAACCAACGCTCGAACCTTCTCCAGCTCGTCTCTCGCAGCCTTCAGGGACACCTCTGGATACTGACCAATGGTGAACATGCTGGCCTTGCCGTCGAGCCGGTAGCGATAGCGCCAGAACTTCTGGCCACTAGGGCGAATCTCAAGGGCGAGCCCCTTGCCGTCCGCGATCCTGTACACACTGTCTTGGGGCTTTGCGCGCTTGGCCTTGATGTCGCTGAGCATGATTTGTGAAAGTAACCCTTGAAGTTACTCACAATCTTACTCACAATTGACCTGGACTACAACGAACTAAAGCGGAACAACGGATGCCTAGATCAGTGTTTTTGCGGGGTTTCAGAGGGTTCTCGAATTGCGGCGAACAACACCGGACAACGGTAGGATTGATAGGTCAACGAGTTCATCGCCTCGGGACGGGTCAGCGTGATCACACCCACATGCCCGTCTACTTCATACCGCAACACCCCTGCTTCGCTCATAAGTCTTCTCCCAAACTCGTCAACTCCCGCGTTAGTCTAGCTTACGGCCCGGCGGGCTACGATGCGCTAGAATTGCGGGTAGCGGGAGGCAAAAATCATGACTAGACCAGCTACCGTCATCGACGGCGACGGCCACATCTGCGAACCGGAACTGGTGTGGACCGAATACACCGAATCGAAATATCGCGACCAAGTGCTGCAAATCCGCACCGAAGGCAACGAAAGCTATCTGTACATCGAGGGGGACGAGCGCCACGCCCGCGCCGGTACCGGCCCGGCGGCCGCCTGCATACCGGGCGGCATGGCCCCCGGTAAAGAGTTGACCTGGGCAGATATCTTGCCCGGCAGCTACGATCCGCACGAGCGCATCAAGGTGATGGAGGCCGAACAGATCGATCAGGCCCTGTTCTTTCCATCGATCCATCTGTTGTGGGGCGACGTCAAAGATCCCAAGGTCGCCGCGGAAACCTGCCGTGCGTACAACAACTGGATGAGCGACTTTTGTAAGGTCGCACCTGAAAAGCTTTTCGGCATGGCCATCGTCCCGTTACAAGACATCGAGCTAGCGGTCGCCGAAGCCAAACGCTTGAAAGCCCTCGGTTTGCGTGGATTTTTGAGTCGCCCGGAACGTTTTGGCGAGCTTGCGCTCTATGATCCGGCTTGTGACGCGCTTTGGCAGGTCGCCGTGGACGACGACTTGGCCGTCGGCATTCACGGCAGCTTTGGCTCCAAGATGCAAAGCTTCTCGACCGGACGCTACCGCGAGAACGTCTTCTACGATCACATGATCGCCCACCCCTTCGGCCAAATGGCCGTGGTCATGGACATGATTGCGGGCGGTGTGCTCGATCGCTTCCCCAAGCTCCGCGTCGGCTTCTTCGAGAGCGGTTTAGGCTGGATTCCTTACTGGCTCGACCGGCTCGACGAACACTTCGAGGTCATGGGGCATCATACGCCGTGGCTCAAACGCAAACCTTCCGAGGTCTTCGCCGAGCAGTGCTTCGTATCCATGGAAGCGGATGAGGGCAAGGGTTTGAGCTGGATGCTCGACAAAGGCCTGGGCCACTGTATTCTCTGGGGTTCGGACTATCCGCACTTCGATTCCACCTACCCGGGCGCCTATCTCGAAGCACAAAGCACCTTCGATGCAGCCGGAGAACACGTCGCGGAACAAGTCGTTTTCGAGAATCCAAAACGCTTCATGGGGACGTGAGCGGTTGATCGTGACGTAAGGACGGTCATGGGCAAGCGCAAGCGCTTATCGCCGGACAGTTTCGATCTGCCCGTAGCGCGTCTACGTGCCGGTTTTTACACCGACAAGTACTTCTTACGCACGCGCGACATCCTCTGCGGCGATGACATAAATCCCATCGTGACGATGCAAGTGTTTTGTCGCAGCGCCGCGCTATTGGCCGGTATGGATGAAGCCATTGCCATCCTGCAGGCCGCGGTCGATGCATGGACCGACCTGAAGGTGATGGCGTTGTACGATGGGGATGCCATCGATTCTTGGGAAACCGCCATGACGATCGAGGGGCCGTTGACGGCTTTTGTGCACGTCGAGACGCTGATTCTCGGGGTACTTGCGCGCCGCACGCGCATTGCGACGAATACGCATGAAGCCGTGGTCGCCGCCAACGGCAAGGAGGTGATGTACTTCGCGGCCCGGCACGATCACTTTCTCAACCAGCCCGGAGACGGGTACGCCGTCAGAATCGCAGGCGCCACGGACGTTTCGACCGATGCGCAAGGTCTGTATTGGGACGGTCTTGGCGCCGGGACCATTCCCCACGCACTGATTGCGGCGTATGCGGGCGATACGCTACTCGCCACGCAAAAATTCGCGGAACACATCGACCCGAGTGTACCCGTGATCGCCTTGGTCGACTTCGACAACGATTGCGTCAACACCTCGCTTAGTGTCGCCCGGGTCCTCGGCGACAGGTTAGCCGGCGTGCGATTGGACACCTCACGCTCTCTAATCGACAAGTCGCTGCAAAACCTCGGCGACGATTCAAGCCTGCATGGTGTCAGTGCTAAATTGGTGCACATGGTACGCGACGCGTTAGACGGGGAAGGCTACGACCACGTTCGCATCGTCGTTTCCGGCGGCTTCACGCCCGAACGCATTCGGGCGTTCGAGTCACAGCGCGTACCCTGCGACGGCTACGGCGTCGGTTCTTCGATACTCGCCAATCGAGGCGATTTTGATTTCACGGCCGACGTCGTCATGGTCGATGGCAAACCTTGTGCCAAGATAGGACGCAGCTTCAAACCCAACAAAAGGCTCGGCCTCGTCACGTGATTTGCCGGCCACTTGCGAAGGCATTGCGCTTGCATCACGATGCGGTGCATGAACGTCTCGATCGACAACTTGAATCCGATCGATTACATCGAACGCACCCGCGAGCAGTATGCGCACCTCGGCTACAAGTCATATCAATGGGTGCACAACGATGATCAACCGCCTTTCGTGCCCGTCGCCAAGGCGCTGAGCGACGCAACCGTTGGCTTGGTCGCATCCGGGGGCATCTATCGCTACGGGCAGGTGGCGTTTCACTATCGGGACGATTTCAGCTTTCGCGTCATAGCCACGGATACCCCCATGGCAGAGTTGCGAGCTACGCACTTCGCATACGATCTGACGGACGTGCGCGCCGACCCCAACGTGGTTTTTCCGTTGCAAACCTTGCGCGATCTAGTCGCTCATGCGCGCATTGGCGCGCTTGGGCCGAACGCCTATACGTTCATGGGCGGCATCTACTCTTCACGTAAAGTACGCGACGTGTTAGCACCCGCTATCGCCGATCGACTCGAGAAGGACGAGGTGGACGTCGCCATCTTGGTACCTGTCTGACCGGTTTGTCATCAATCCGTCGGATTGATCGCAAGAGAACTGGAAAGCCGCGGCATTTCGACCATTTGCATGTCCAGCGCCTACTCCATCACCAAGGCGGTAAACCCGCCACGAGCCGTATATATCGACTTTCCACTCGGCCGTACGGCCGGCAAACCGAACGACAAAGGCCTGCAACGCAAGATCATGATCGACACGTTGACCATGCTCGAAGCCATTCAAGATCCGGGCACCATCCGCGTGTTGCCCTATCGGTGGGCCGATCAGGACGACTGGAAGGACGGCGTCATGCGCCGCCCTCGCGCCGACGGTGACAGCAAAGCTTCGGACGATCGCGTCGGACGGTTGCCGAATCCGCAGTATCAGACGGCCGAGGATGAAGCCGAGGCTGAAGTGCGCCTGGCGGACGATGGCTGCCCAACCTGCGTGTTTTTGGAAGACGATCGCTAAGGCTACTCGTCGACTTGCGTATGGGCATCCAGCGCTCTACTGTTACATGGAAGGAACTGGGGACATTGCATGCGGTATGTCGCTGATATCTTAGAAGAAAAATCCGAAGAGGTGGTCTGGATCGGACCCCTCGAGGCCGTGTTCGATGCGCTGAAGCTGATGAACGAGAAGGACGTCGGCGCGGTACTCGTGCAGATCGATGACTATCTGGTCGGCATCTTGTCGGAACGCGACTACATGCGGAAAGTCATTCTCGATTCCCATGCATCGAAAACGACCAAGGTGTCAGAAGTCATGACCAGAGGCGTTGTGACGGTCACTCGCCAAGACACCATCGTACACTGCATTGCCTTGACCAAAAAACACCACGTGCGCCACCTGCCCGTCGTCGAGGAAGGCAAAGCGATCGGCATGATCTCACTCAGAGACCTGTTCCTCGACGTCATTCACGAGAGGGTAGGCCCGATCAGCGAAGACGCGTAGCAAGCTCGGTCTACGGACAGACCGCTAAAATTTTGGGACGACTTCTTCGGCGAACACCTGCATCGAATCGCGTAGCTGTCCCGCCGGCGGTGAGCCTTGATCCATCATCGCCAGATACAGGTCGATGCCTAGCGCGTCGTTGAAACCAGCAATTCGATCGACGACCTCACTCGGGCTGCCACACACCACCGGACCGGTGTCGATTGCGGAATCGAAGTCGTACTCCGGGGGTAGCTTCAGCGCTTGATCAACGCCTTGGCTGGCCCAAGGCAACAACTCGTTCGTGAGCCATGCGAAGTACGCGCTTTGATGCGGCTTGAAGCGGCGCCGGGCGTCGTCGCCGGCCAACGCCACGTGCACATGCGACACCACGCCTATGCGCGGCGTCCCATGACCGGTATCTTGGAAACGGTCGCGATACAACGTGACGAAATCCCGGAACGCCGTGGGCGGCGCCAGTATCGTCGGCAGCATCAACCCCAACCCGAGCCGTGCCGCCAGGTTCACCGAGGCTTCCGAAAAACCGCCGCCAATCCAGACCGGAGGGTGAGGCGACTGGACCGGCTTGGGCTTCAACGTCACGTTGACCAACGACGGGCGATGATCGGTCAGATCGACGTTCTCGCCGCTCCATGCGTCGAGCAAAACCTGCAGGTGGGCTTCGAAAAGGCTTCGCGAGTCGCCGAACGCAAACCCCAGATCGGCGTACGTGCGCGGCACCACGCCGCGTCCTGCTACCACCTCCACCCGACCATCGGAAATAACGTCTAGAGTGCCGTAGTCTTCGGCCACCCGCAGCGGGTCCGACGTTGCCAGCAACGTCGTTCCAGTACCTAGGCGTATGCGTTCGGTACGCTCGGCAATCGCGGCCAGCACCACGGTAGGCGAAGACAGAATGTAGTCGCAAAGGTGATGCTCGCCGACGCAGAACATGTGGTATCCGAGCGCTTCGCCAAGAACGGCCGCCTCGACAATGCCGCGGTGCCGCGCGCGATCCGACGGTCGTACGCCGTCCACTGGGCTTGGCAAGCAATCCCCGAGCGATAACAGACCAAACTTCATCTAACTGCCGAAGTCGTCGAGCAGGATGTTGTCCGGCTCTACGCCGAGGTCGTCGAGCATCTGCACCACCGCGGCAATCATCGCCGGGGGTCCACACAGGTAGTATTCGCAATCTTCCGGGTTTGGGTGATCTTGCAGGTAATTGTCGTAGACCACCTGGTGAATGAAGCCCACGTGACCGCCAAAGTCGTCTTCCGGTTGCGGATCCGACAACGCGACGTGCCACTCGAAGTTATCGTGTTCGACCGCCAGCTCGTCGAATTCCTCGGTGTAGAACATTTCTCGCAGCGATCGGGCCCCATACCAATAACTCATCTTGGCGCGCTTCTGCTTGCGCTTCAGCTCATCGAAAATTTGCGATCTGAGCGGCGCCATACCGGCACCCCCACCGATCCAGATCTTTTCCGCGTCGGTGTCCTTCACGAAGAAGTCGCCGTACGGGCCGAACACCGTCAGCTTGTCTCCGGACCTTAGGCCGAACACGTAGGACGACATGGCACCGGGCGGTACGTCCATGCCGGGCGGTGGCGAGGCAATGCGAATGTTGAATTTCAGAACGCCTTTTTCTTCCGGGTAGCTAGCCATCGAGTAGGCGCGAATGGTGGAATCCGCGACCTTGCTGTGGTACTTCCACACATCGAAGCGATCCCAGTCTTCGTGATACTCGTCTTCGACGTGAATCTCATCGTAGTCCAACTCGTATGGCGGTATCTCGAGCTGTACGTAGCCTCCAGCCCGGAAGTCGACGCCTTCGCCTTCCGGCAACTGCAAGTTGAGCTCCTTGATGAACGTGGCGACGTTCGGATTGCTGATGACGTCACACTCCCAACGCTGCACACCGATCGCATCGTCGGGCACCTCGATCGTGAGATCTTGCTTCACCGCGACCTGACACGACAGACGCCAGTTTTCACGAATTTCGCCACGTGTGAAGTGACCTTCTTCGAGAGAGAGAATGCTGCCGCCGCCGTTGACTACGCGGCATCGGCATTGCGCACAGGTGCCACCTCCACCACAGGCGCTCGCGAGGAATATGCCTTTTGCCGCCAGCGTGGCGAGCAATTTTCCGCCTGCCGGCACCGTTACCGACTTGTCCGGATCATCGTTGATTTCGATGGTGACATCGCCCGTGCTGACCAAACGCGAACGCGCCAGCAGGATAACCATGACGAGGAACAGCACCGTCGCCGTGAACATGCCGACCCCCAGCAAGATTGTCGCTGGCACTAGTGTCCTGTCCCAAAAATAACTTTATGAAGTTGCGTGGGATTTTTCGTCGTTGGCAAGGCGCGACGACGGGTGTCTTTCAGACACGTTACGAGTTTGCCTCGCAAACTCGGACGACAACCCGAAGGGTTGGCGCCCACACCGGGAGGAGGGGTAACGCCGCCAGCGGCCTCTTTACCAAAAAGAGAAGCGCCAGCGTATTTGTGCAGATAGTTATGGACGGGACACTGAGTCCGACAGACTGCTAAGGCCGCATCGGGAAGCGTACCGGCCCCGTCAGTGTCTGCAGTTGCGGCTGAATCCAGTCGACCCACTGGCAAAGTACCGGACGGGTTTCTCGCGGGTCGATCAACTCGTGAACGGCAAACGACTCTGCACGCGGGAACGGCGAGCGGGCATCCCGCAAGCGTTCTTCCAGCTCTTTGCGCTTGGCGTCGGGATCTTCAGCGGCCGCAATTTCCCGGTGAAAGGCGACGGCCACGCCACCCTCCAAGGGCAAGGCGCCCGACTCGACGGAAGGCCAGGCTATCACGTAGGAATTTGGCGCATAGTGGGCGGCCGTGGCAACCCCAAAACCCTTGTGCACTTGGATCACGGCCCAAGGAATCGTCGCTTGAGCGGCCGCGGCGACCGCCGCCATGCCAAAACGAATGGTCCCTGCTTGCTCTGCTTCGGGGCCGATCATGAAGCCCGGTTGATCGACGAAATTGATGACGGGCACGTGAAACATATCGCACGTCTCGACGAAGCGCCGATACTTTTGCGCCGCGGCGGCCGTCATCGCACCCGCATAGTGCCGGTTGTCGTTGGCGAATACCCCAACCGGTTGTCCGTCCAGACGCGCGAACCCAACAATCTGGCTCGGTCCAAACAGCGCACCGATTTCGAAAAAAGAGTCTATGTCGACGATCATCTCGACGATGGCGCGCATGTCGAACGGTGCGTTGCCATCGCGTGGCACTGCCGTTAGAAGGTCTTGCTCCATGCGTTCCGGATCGTCATCGCTCTTCACGCGCGGCGCTTGCTGCCATACGCTCGACGGCAAATAACTCAGGAACCGGCGGATCTGGCGGAAGGCGTCGTACTCGTCTTCGGCAACGTTGTCGACCACGCCGCTGGTCGCGTGTACGCCCACACCACCCAACTCATCTTTGGACAGTCTGGTTCCGAGCGCACGCTCGACGAGCGCCGGACCGCCGATCAGCACTTGCGAGGTGTGCCGCGTCATGACCGCAAAATGCGACGCGACGAGGCGCCCCGCAGGAAACCCCGCCACTGCACCCATGGCGCCCGAAGCGATGGGCACCTCGCCCATCGCATCGGCAATGATGCGAAATCGCGGTTCCGAAAATACCGGCTCACCGACCGTGCCGCCTTTGCGAGCGGAACCTTTGACGCTACCGCCGCCACCCTCCAACATACGCACCAACGGCACGCGATATTGGCTGGCCAGGTGTTCGGCGTACACGCTCTTGCGCAAACCTGCGGCGTTGGGCGAACCGCCCTTGAGGGTGAAATCTTCGCCGCCGACGACCACGCGGCGATCGTCGATCTTGCCGAAACCGACGACGTAGTTGGCGGGCACATAGCCGGTCAGTTCGTCGTTTTCGTCATAGTCGGGTAGCGCGGTCGCACGACCATGCTCTTGAAAGCTGCCTTCATCCAGCAGTGCATCGATACGTTCGCGAATGGTCAATCGACCTTTCGCGTGCTGCTTGGCAATACCCTCCTTGCCCCCCTGCTGCCGGGCCAGGTGTCGGCGCCGTTCCAGCTCACGAACTTCGTTTTCCCAACTCACTAGAAAAACTCAGTCTTCGAAGTTCGGATCGCGCTTCGCAAAATTGGCTTTGACCGCTTCGATCTGGTTGGCGGAACCGATGAGCTGCATCTGCAACGTCGATTCGAGCTCGAGACCGGTGCGGGCATCTGCACGCCAGCTCGTTTCGTACAGCCGTTTACCCGCGCGAACCGCATCCGGTGACTTGCTCGCGATCTCTTCGGCCAGGGCCATCGCCGCGGCGAGCGGGTCATCGGCGACATGCGTCACGAGGCCGACCGCTTTGGCTTCCTCACCATTCAATATGCGCCCGGTGAAGGTCAGCTCTTTGGCCACGTCGAGAGGCACCACGTCGCGCAACGTCTGGGTGATGCTCATATCGGGAATCAGGCCCCATTTGATTTCCATCACGGAAATCTTGGCATCGGGTGCCGCGAAGCGAATGTCGGTGCCCATGGCGATCTGGCAACCGCCACCATAGGCCACCCCATGTATGGCCGCTATCGTCGGCACGGGCAGCCGTTTCCAGATGAGGGCCGGGCGCTGAGCATGATTCTCCGGTCGATCGTCGCGTTTCAACAAGGCACCGCCCCCACCGCCTTCGGCTTCCGCCAAACCCTGCATGCTGGCCATATCGAGGCCCGCGCAGAATCCTCTACCGTTGCCCGATAGCACGACCACGCGTACATCCCGTGCTTCGGCAAGCTCTTCCCCTGCCGCGATAATCGCCTTGAACATGTCGGGGCTGAGCGCGTTGTACTTGTCCGGTCGGTTCAAGCGCACATCGGCGATACCGCCCGATTTGTCGATCGTGACCAAATCTGTCATTGATCCCCCCCTTAAAGAGACAACTTGAGAAGTCGCCTAACTTACCACGGCCTCGGCAACGTCCGCCAACCGCGCGAGCTTGTGGGGGTTACGCACGACATAGATGCGATCGATTAGCCCCGAGTCGCCGTCCACGAGTACGCAGGAATGTATCGAACCGGCCTGGTAGATCAGCAGACCAACGCCCATGTTGAGGTTGCGGTATTCGAACCTCAACTCGCCTTCCTGCGCACTTTTTTGGGCCAAGAACATCGTCACTTGGGCAATCCGTTGCGGATCGGTCACGGGCGCAATGGCCGCACTCACCACACCACCGCCATCGGTAAGTACGACCGCTGTATCGCTCAGCAGATCGACGACATTGCGAGCCTCGCCGGTCTGCACGGCTGCCAAAAGTCGCTCCAATAATTGGCGCTGCTCCGCGATCGGCGTCGCGAATCGCTTTGCGCCTTGCAAATGCGATTGCGCCCGCCGATAGCGCTGTCGACAGGTCGCTTCCGACACCTCCAACACCTCGGCGATCTCGGCGAAGCGGAAGTCGAATCCCTGCCGGAGCACGAACACGACCCGCTCGCCAGGAGTCAACCGTTCCAACATCAGTACGAAACCCAAGCTCAACTGCTCGGCGAGTTCGACATGCTCCGCCGGGTCGGGGGTGGTGAGCGGTTCGGGCAACCAAGGGCCGGGGTAGTTCGCCCGTTGCCGCTTCAACTTGCGCAATCTATCAAGGCTGAGATTCGTGACCACGCGAAACAAGAACGCATCCGCATTGTCCGGTGGCTGTGGTAGTTGTAAAAGTTTGACTTCTGCGTCCTGCAGGACATCTTCGGCATCCGCGACGGACCCCAGCATGCTGTAGGCGAGCCGCTTAAGTTCCGGGCTCGACACCGAGAATGTCCCCCGCCAGATGGGCGAATGCACTGTTGCTTGGTTCGCCGACATCAAACAGTTGGCCACCGAGGCCGAGCAGGGCCGCTACCATGAGCACTCCGGCCACCGCCGTCGTGGCAGCCAGCAGGCGCGGCGTTACCGGCACGCGCCAGCCCAAACGTCCCGTCGCGATACTCAAGCCGTTGAGGCCGTGGTAGAAACCGGCCAGTCCGAGCAGAAAATAGTACGGATAGAAGTAGCCCGGCAAGAACTCGAGCGAGAAGGCGATCCCCGCAAAGCCGGGGTACACGTCGAAAAACCAAGAAGGCCCGCGCACCGCCAACACGTGACCGGCGACGACAAAAGCCAGGAAAACCCCAGCGTAGCGGTGCATGCGAGAGCGCAGACTCAGCACCCGTTTCGGTTCCTTGACGATACGCATGATGCCGACGACGACATGTACGGCCAGCGCCGCCAGCAACAGCGCTTCGACGGCAACGAATTGGTAGAGGGTACGTAACAGTCCTTGCACTGCGTCGTAGGTGTCAGGTCCGGTCGCAGCAAGCCAGGTATTGATGAGGTGTAACGCGAGAAAACCGGCAAAGATGACGCCGGTCGTCGCCTGCAGTTTTTTGAGCATCTCGCCACTCCGATCAAGGCAATACCCTAAAGACGTTTCAGCCCATCAATTCGTGACGGATCAGTTTAGAACGGCAAGGACTTGATCCTCCTCGACGGCATCTTCCGGGGCGACGAGAATCTCGGCGACGGTCCCAGCCGAGGGGCTTTCCACGGGAATTTCCATCTTCATGGACTCGAGAATGATCAGCACGTCCCCAACCTCCACACTGTCGCCGACCTGCACCACTACCTTCCATACGCTTCCGGCAATTTCGCTTTCCACTTCAATTCGCGCCACGTTTCGCTTCCTTTGTCGATTTGTCGAGTAGTCGATCGATGAATCCAGTGTCGAGTGTACCAGCGATAAACTCGTCGTCCTGCAGCACGCGTTGGAGCAACGCAATGTTGGTGTTGACGCCTTTCACCATAAAGCCTTTCAAGCCCACCAATACGCGGCCTATCGCTTGTTCTCGAGTGTCGCCCACGCCGATGATCTTGGCGAGCAAGGCGTCGTAGTAAGGTGTGACGAGCTGACCTTCCTGGTAACCGGTCTCGACCCGTACGCCAAACATGTTCGGTGGGCGAAACACCGTCAACCGACCGGTGGACGGAACCATGCGTTGAGAATCCTCCGCGTAGACGCGTGCCTCCATAGCGTGCCCGACGAGCGCCGGGCGTTTCGGCAAGGGTTCGCCTTGAGACAGGTTGATTTGGGTCTGGACGAGATCGAGTCCGGTCACCGCCTCGGTGACCCCATGTTCGACCTGGATGCGCGTGTTCATCTCCAGGAAGCCGAAGCGCCCCGCGGAACTCAGCAAGGTTTCCAGTGTGCCCACATTGTCGTACCCGAGCTCAGCAACCACCCGTTCGGCCGCGTCGCACATCTCTATGAGCGTTTCGCGATCGATCCGGGGTGCCGGGCTCTCCTCGACCAATTTTTGGTGGCGGCGTTGTATCGAACACTCTCGCTCGTAGACGTGTAGCGCATTGCCTTGGCCGTCGCCGAGTAGCTGCACCTCGATATGTCGAGGACGGTCCAGCAACAGCTCGACATAGAGTCTGGCGTCGCTAAACGCCCGCTCCGCCATGAGCTGCGTTTGCCCAAAACCGGCCGTTAGCTCGTCGGGGTTCGCACAGACTCGCATGCCAATGCCGCCGCCACCGCCGACGGCTTTCAACATCACCGGATAACCAACGCGTTCGGCTGCCTCGAGAGCCGCTTCCCGATCGTCGAGCGCTGCGGACGCTTGCAGCACCGGAAACCCCTTATCCGCCAGCAACCCGCGAGCGGCAGCCTTGTCACCCATCGCACGAATCCACTTGGGCGACGGACCGATAAACGCCACGCCTGTCTCGGCCACTTGCTCCGCGAAATCGGCATTCTCGGCCAGGAACCCATACCCCGGATGTAGCGCATCGGCACCCGATGTTTTAAGCGCCGCCATCAGGGCTTCTCGATTGAGATAGCTTTCCTCGGCACGCACGCCAGGCAGAGGCAGGCTCTGGGTTGCCTCGGCTAAATGCGGCGCATCACGGTCGGCCTCGGAATAGACGGCTACGGTCTCGAGCCCAAGCCCATCGCACGCACGCACGATTCGCCGTGCGATCGCGCCGCGATTGGCCACGAGAACCCTAGTGAAACGTTCCGGCAAAAGGCGTCAGCCCGTTGCGGCGGTAAGCTGCGTCTGAAACTGGTTCATGTCGAAGTAGTCGCGCCACGCGGTGATCTTGCCGTTAGCGACCTCGAACGTACCCATCACCGGCAGTTCGATCCAATGATCGTTGATTTTGAACTTGTCCACGCGTTCGGTCAGCACCACGCCGCCTTCGGCAACGATGTTACGCATGTCCCACTGCACCTCGGTAGCTGCGCCCATGAAGCCTTGCAGCGTCTCCCGGATGGCATCGGTTCCCTGTACTGCGGCCATCGGCACATTGTCGTAGATCGCGTCATCTGCGAAACAGGCGACGATCGCGTCCAAGTCGATGTTGTTGAAACCGTCGATCATCCGCAGCACCAATTCACTTTCTGCGCTCATGCGTCCTCTCCTTTCATCTTTCGACTAACGTGTCGCTGAAATTCCTGCCAAGCCTCGGCAAAGCCGCCCAACCCGCGACCGCCCGACGTCGTCGCTTTGTGTTCAACCGCTTGTCGAACGGCGGCAACGATCGTGTCGACATCCGCAATGTCGAGCGCGAGTTCGAACATATCCGTTTCTGGACCACCACGATGTCCAGGAGGCTTTGCGAGTGGTTCCTCGCGCAGCACTGCTTCCAGCGTTTGGGCCAGATGCGATTGGTCGCCGACCAACTCGATCGTCTCGTTCAACATCCAACGCGACCACATCTCGGGCTTATCGCAGCGTTGCTTGTAGCAGTTCCAGTCCACGAGTAACCTCGTGACGCCTTCAACGGACAAGCATCCGATGTTAACAAAAGCCGACGACTATCCCATCCACCAAACACCGGAACCGATCGCCTACGCGGGTACCGATCGAAACTTCTACGATCGTTACTTCTTCAACGGATACGATCGCGAAGGGGAGCTGTTTTTCGCGGCGGCCCTGGGTGTCTATCCGCACCTAAACGTGATGGACGCATCGTTCTCGGTCATCCACGACGGAAAGCAACACAACGTACATGCCTCCAAGACATTGCATATGGAACGCCTCGACACACAGGTCGGTCCCATCGAGATAGAGGTGTTGGAACCGCTTCGGGTCTTGCGGGTGGTGTGTGAGGATCCGGATCATGGCATTCACGCCGACGTGCAGTTTACCGCCCGGGTACCCGCCATCGAGGAACCGCGTTTCACACGCAGACAAGGCAGCCAAACGATCATGGACATCACCCGGTTGACGCAGAACGGCACGTACACCGGCACAGTTCGGGTGGGCGACCAACAGTTCGAGCTGGACCCGGCGACATTCTGGGGCACGCGCGACCGCTCCTGGGGCATTCGCAGCGTTGGCATGCGCGATCCCCAACCGAATCCATATGGCAACGCGCCGCAATTTTTTTGGTTGTGGGCGCCCCTCAACTTCGAGGACTATGCGACGTTCTATCATCTGAATGCCGATGCCGAAGGGGAGCCCTGGAACACGATGGGCCGTCTCGCAAACTCGACGGACAGCGCCGAGTCGCAACGCGTGGCGAGCCATCTCGACTACCAACCCGGCACCCGCCACGCCAGCCATGCGACCCTGGAATTCGCCGCGATCAACGGCAACGACCTGACCATTGAGCTCGTCCCCCAAGCGACCTTTTACATGAAGGGCTTAGGCTACGGCCACCCGGAATGGGGCCACGGCCTTTATCACGGCGAACTCGAAACTGGTTACGACGTCATCGATCTGGCGACCGTCGCCAAGCAGGACCCCACTCACTTTCACATCCAAGCAATCTGTGACGCCACCCTCAAAGGGTTGGGCAAGGAGCTCCGCGGTCAGGGGGTATTGGAACAACTGGTGATCGGACCGTTTGCACCCTACGGATTCAAGGAGTTGATGGACGTAGCGGAATAGCCGCGATGTTCGTCACACAAAGGATCGCGGCTGAAGCCGCTCCTACCCAATTATCACGCATAGCCACGCGGGTTTAGAATTCGAGTTCAGACCCAGCCAGTAGCCGGTACGCCTCTCGATAGCGGGCGATACTGTTTTCGACCACCTCATCCGGCAACAGCGGTCCGGGCGGCGTTTTATCCCACTCGCCCGCCGCCACCACCGTTTCCAGGTAGTTGCGCACGATTTGCTTGTCGAAGCTCGGCTGTTCGCCGCCGGGTTGCCACTCGTCGGCGGGCCAAAAACGCGAGCTGTCCGGCGTGAAGATCTCGTCGATCAACAACGGCTCGTCAGCGCCCGGGAGCAGGCCGAATTCGAACTTGGTGTCCGCGAGGATGATGCCGCGTTGCAACGCATAGTCACGCGCCTTGGTGTAAAGCTCGAGCGTGGTAACCGACAGCCAGTCCATGAGGTCGCGCCCGACAAGCTTCACACCTTGTTCGAAACTGATGTTCTCATCGTGACCGGTTTTGGCCTTGGTGGACGGCGTGAACAGCGGTTCCTGAAGGCGATCGGCATTTCTCAACCCGTCCGGCAACACAATGCCACAAACCGCACCGCTGGCTTGATAGTCTTTCCAGCCGCTGCCGGTGATGTAGCC
This sequence comes from Gammaproteobacteria bacterium, assembly GCA_027297435.1. Lineage (GTDB taxonomy): Bacteria > Pseudomonadota > Gammaproteobacteria > Pseudomonadales > Azotimanducaceae > Azophilus. Next base: position 15,690 of record JAPUIA010000014.1, read on the forward strand.
TCGGGCAATGCATTCGATCGGCACCACCTCGGTACGCTTACAGAGCATGATGCGCCCGGCCAACTGGCTGCGTTGCTCATCGTCCAGCCCAGGCACATCGGCTACGTCGGTGGAGAGCAAGTGGTGCGCGACCTCACCGGCAAATAGATCGAACCAGAATTTGGAAATTTGCGTCAACACCACGCCCTTGCCGGGCAAACCGTTACTCAGCACCACGTCGAACGCGCTGATGCGGTCGGTTGCGACGATCAACAATGCATCCTCGCCGTTGTCGAGCGTCACGTCGTAAAGGTCGCGCACCTTGCCGCTGCGTTTGTTGGGAAGATCGAGATGGGTTTCTAGAATTGTCTGCGTCATGTTTGCCTCAACTGCCTATTCATTCCTGAAAAGTCCGGCCTGAACTTTTCAGGGAAATCGCCTGGCTCAAACTTCGTTTCAGCTTTGCAGTTTGGGCAAGCCCAAACTGCCGTAAGTGTTACTTGCAACACGACCGGTTCGTGCCGAGCTTAGCTCGCGGCAGAGCGCCCCCTGTGACAGGGGGACCCATGCCCTGCAAGTCGGCCGCCGCATATTCCATGCTGGTAATTCTACAAGAAGTATAGACGTCTCCTATGCTCGAACCCTGAATCAGGGCCGACTACGTGGTGTGACCCCCGTCGACCATCTGCACAGACCCGGTGACCCAGCTGCTCTCATCGCTCGCCAGAAACAGCATGACCCTGGCAATCTCTTCGGGCTCGGCATAGCGTTTGAACGGCAAACTGGCGGCCAACCGCTCTTTGGTCGCATCCGCATCATCTCCACCAATGCCGGCCTCGAGCCGACGCATCATCAGGGTCTCCACCGGAGAAGGATTCACCGTGTTTACCCGAATGTGCATCGGCGCGCATTCGAGCGCCGCGGCGCGCATCAAGCCAATAGTGGCGTGTTTGCTGGTTCCGTAGGCAGAAATACCCGGCGTTCCTTTGACGCCAGCGACGGATGAGGTGATGACGATGCTGCCGCCGCCGCGTCTGCTTATGGCCGGTATGGCTGCCTTGAGCCCTAAAAACACGCCTTTGACATTGACTGCCATCACCTGGTCGAAACGCTCTTCGTCGTAATCCACGAGCGGGGCGACATCACCTTCGATACCAGCGTTGGCGAGCAGCACATCGACGCCGCCGTAACGCTCTTCACACGTCGCGATCATGGCCAGATTGTCGTCGGCGCTGGTGACGTCAGCAACGTGATAGCTGACACGATTGCTGCCGCTGCTTTGTACCGCGTCTTGCAGCGCTTCCGCATCGAGGTCCACCAACAGCACGTCCGCGCCCTCCTCGGCAAACAACGCACCCGCGGCGCGACCGATACCTCCGGCACCGCCGGTGATCACGGCGACTTTTCCCTTCAAGCGATCCATATTAGCCGGTGTCCTGTCCCAGAGCAGTCCTCAAATCTTCAAGCAAGTCGTCGATCTCTTCAATACCAACCGAGATACGAATCAACGATTCATCGATGCCCATGCTCGCCCGACGCTCCGGGCCCATCTCAAAATAGATGGTATGCGCGACCGGAATCGCGAGTGTGCGGTTATCGCCTAAATTGCTCGCCTTGATGATGAGCTGCAGCCGGTTCATGAACTCCCAGATATCGACGCCGCTATCCAGTTCGAAGCTAAACAGCGCGCCGGGATGGCGGAACAGCTTCGCGACGCGATCGAACTGAGGATGCTCGGGCAAGCCCGGATAGTAGACGCGTTCGACCAAGGCGTGCCCGTTCAAGTATTCGGCCATGGTTTGCGCGTTGGCGCACTGGCGGTCCATACGCAGTGCCAGGGTTTCGGCACCGACGGCGATATGGTGGGCCGCTTCCGGCGCAAGTGCTGCGCCAAAATCGCGCAGGCCCTTTTTCTTGATCTGCGTAATCGCCCACAGGTGCGGGTCGCTGCCGCGATAGGTGTCGTAGATGTTGGTAAAGTTGAGCCAGTCATAGTGGCCCATCTCGGTAACCGCACCACCCAACGCGTTGCCGTGGCCGCCTATGTACTTGGTCAAACTGTTGATGACGAGGCTTGCCTGTACGGTCGATGGCTGAAACAGATAGGGCGAGGTCATCGTATTGTCGACGACGTAGACCAGGTTACGTTCGGCACAGAGCGTGCCGATCTCCTCGAGCGCGGCGACTTGAGTGCGCGGGTTGGCGATCGTCTCGACGAACACCAGCTTGGTGTTGTCGCGAATCGCGCTCGCCACTTCACCTGAGTCGGTTGCATCGACAAACGTGACCTCGATGCCTTGGGTTTCGAACGTCATGAACAGGCTATTGGTGTTGCCAAACAGATAGGCGCTCGACACGAAGTGGTCGCCGCGCCGCAAGAGCGCGAACAACATGGTGCCGATGGCAGCCATGCCGGTGCCGAAGCACACGCTTGCGAGACCGTTTTCCATTCCGGAAATTTTGGTCGACAGCGCCTCGACCGTGGGGTTGACCTGACGTCCGTAAGTAAAACCACGCTGCGCGCCCTGGAACACCGCCGCGAGATCTCGAGCGTCCTCATATCCGTAAGCGACGGTCGCGTGCACCGGCTTGTGCAGCGAACCATGCTCGATCGTATCTTGACGATCGCTATGAACGATCTTGCTGGTAAAACCTTTCACGTGCTTAGTGCGTGCTCAAGAGGGACCGCGCACTATACGTTACGCCGATGGACACAGCCAGCGAGGAGGGGTCAGGCGCAAACGGCCCGGCCGCTAGAGGTCGCGAGAGGATAGGTTAGACGACGACGTTTTCCGGCTCTTCCAGAATCAACTCATCAAAGCTGTTGTTGCGCAGTAGCTCGATTACTTCTTTCGCAGGCACAGCCTTCGAAAAGATGAAGCCTTGGGCCTCGCTGCACCCGTGTGAACGCAGGTATCTCAGTTGGGTGCGGTTCTCGACACCTTCGGCGATCAGTTCGAGGTTGAGCCCACGGGCCATGGCAACGATGGCATTGATGATGCTGGCATCACTGTTGTCAGCGCGAATGTCACCGACGAACGAACGGTCGACCTTGAGTGTGCTAATCGGGAACTGCTGTAGGTAGCTCAAAGACGAGTAACCGGTACCAAAGTCATCCACAGCAATGGACAGGCCGCGCTTACGCATCTCTTTGAGTTTCGGAATGATGACTTCCATGTCCTGCATCAAGGTGTGCTCAGTAATCTCGAGCTTGACGGAGGACGGTTCGAGCCCCGACGCCTCCAAACTGCTGGTAAAGCGTTCGACAAACGAGTCCTGTTCGAGCTGAGTGGTGGATAAATTGACCGATACGTGGATGTCGCCCAGACCAGCGCGGCGCCACTCGGCAACATCCTTAAACGCTTGTTGCTGAACAAACTCGTCTATCCGAGTAATCAACCCGGTTTCCTCCGCAACCGGCAAAAACTCGATGGGCTCCACCACCCCTCGGGTTGGGTGTTGCCAACGCACCAGCGCTTCCACGCCGGTGATCTGGCCGGTCGAGAGCGATACCTGGGGTTGGTAGTAAACCCTGAGCTCGCCTTGGCTCAGACCGTTTCTGAGTTCGCGCTCGGTGGTTAGGCGGGTCGAGAATTTGTACTGCATCTCGTCTGAGAAGAACTGGTAGCCGTTTTTGCCGCGCCCCTTGATGTGGTACATCGCGATATCGGAGTTCTGAATGAGCGCCTCGCCGGTGTCACCGGCTTCCGGATACATGGCAATGCCGATACTCGCGCCGACGAAAAGTTCGTGGCCGTCGATGACGAACGGCGAATTCAGCCGGTCCAGAATCTTGCTGGCGATCACGACCACGTCGTCACGGGTACGTACTTCCGGCAGCAGCAGGGTGAACTCATCGCCACCAAAGCGCGAGAGCGTGTCGCCACGGCGTAGGCAACTTTGCAACCGGTTGGCGACCGCCTTCAACAAACGATCGCCCATGCTATGACCCAAGGTGTCGTTGACCAGCTTGAAGCGGTCGAGGTCCAAGAACATCACGGCGAGTTTGCGTTTGTTGCGACGCGCCTGTGCGATGCCGAGATTGAGCCGGTCTTTCAACAACGCCCGGTTCGGCAGATGCGTCAACAGATCGTGATAGGCCTGGAAGTTGATGACCTGCTCTTGCTCTCTGCGCTCGCTGATATCCCGCGCGGTGCCATAGGTGCCGACAAAGTTGTCCCGCGTGCGCTCTCGCGGATCCGAATAAACCCCTTCTGCGGTCAACTCCACCCAGATGTTCTGGGAATGCAAGAATCGCGATCCTCGCCGTGTCAGACGGCTCTTCAATCGCATTTCAACGTTGTGTGCGGCCCGATCACCGGTTCGTCGTTCGTTGAAGGTGTTGTGCGCCACCTCGAGATCATCGTCATCGACGAGTTCGGTATAGTGTTTGCCGATGAGGTCGTCTCTCGTGAATCCCAGCAGCGTGTCGATACGGTCGTTGACGAAAGTAAAGCAGCCGTTGCGGTCGAGCATGTACACCAGGTCAGGCGAACTGTTCACGATGAATCGATGCAGCGATTCCGATTCTTTGAGCTGCAGTTCCATCTTCTGGTTTTCGGACTCGAGCTGACACTGTCTGAGCGCTGTCTCCATCGTGGAAATCAACTCATCCGCTGCGTAGGGCTTTTTCACGAAGTCGAAGGCGCCACAATGCAGTGCGTGTCTGACACCACTGAAACTACCATCGCCGCTGACGACGATGATCTTGCAGTCGAGCTGCTCGCGCGAGACGAAGTCCAGGATATCGTGACCGCTGATTCCAGGCATGATGAGATCCAAAAGCACGACATCGAACGGCTTCTCTTGCAAGATCTCCATCGCTGCCTGGCCACCCAACGCCTTTTCGGCTTGGTACCCATGTAGGGACACCAATTCGTGCAGACTGGTTAGTAGTTCGGGTTTGTCATCGACCAACAGAATCCGCGCACCCGGTAGAACGGGTTCCGGATTGTCGGCATGGAGCATCTTGGAAAACGACTCCCGAGGACTACTAACATCGGGCGCACTACCGTCACTCATAGGCATTCATTAAGATTCGATGCACGAATCGCACAGCTTCTTTGCGCGGTTGGTGAGGCCAAATCGCTTCTTGCTTAGCCTCACGAAAGGACCACTTCACCTGTGGCACCCATTCCTGGACCCGCGATGGCTAATTGTGACGAATTTTGGCCGCATATCCTAGGTGTCAGTTTGCTGAACATCGACTTTTTGTACAAAAGGACGTGGCCACAGGGTGTACACGCGAGAAAGGGCCGATAACGCGAGCGCGTGCTTGATTTCGCCCGATCGCACCGCGTGGCCGACCTGGCGTTCCGTCAAACATTCGACCTCGATCAACTCACCGGCACCCAACTCTGGATCTTGGGTGCGCGCAACGCCCTCCGCCAGCCAATGATGACAAAGGTGGTTGTGTATGGCCGGATTCGGCTCCACGGCGCCCAGGTATCGCCAGCGCCCACCGGAATAACCGGTTTCCTCGAGCAGCTCCCGTCGCGCCGCGGTAAGTGAATCCTCACCGGGATCGACCATGCCGCCGGGCGTTTCCAGCGTTGTGTAGCCGACGCCAAAGCGGTATTGGCGTACCATGATCGAACGTCCCGCGCCGTCCAGCGCCACCATGTTGACCCAGTCGACCGACTCGAGCACGACACGCCGCATGACCTCTTTAGTCGCTGGATTGCGCATATCGTCATAGCGCGCTTTGAACAGAATCAGGTCGTCGCCTTTCCCCGCATACTCGCTACCCACACGTTCCCATTCCAGTTTCATCGGTACCCCGTCAGTTCCATATAGCCCTGTCCCACCCGTTGACCAGTCGCATCGGTCACGTGCACGAGCCCTTCCCAGTAGGTCAACAACGTGTCCATGCGTTGATCGTCGATCGCCGCGCTCACAATCCACTCACAATTATCTATCGTCAACCGCCACCGGATCGGCCATTGCACGTTCCGCTCGTCGCGCCAGTAGCCGAGCGGCTGCAGCTCGAAATCGGACATCGCCAGGTGCCGAGACGTGCCGTCGGCCTGAACCACGACACCATGATCGAAGGGGTCGCGCGATCCATCCAGGCGCCGCAAGCGAAACGCCATCACATCCTCACCGTTCGCCAACATCAGCGCGAACCAATCCCAGCCAATTTGATTAGGGCTCAAGACACTCGTGCTCCATTCACGATCGAGCCAACCGAGGCCGGTCACCGAGTAGTTCTCGCCATCGATCGAAATGTCGCCGCGCGCCGCCAGCCTGGGCAAGGAGTAATAGTACGAAGCTTGGCCAGGCCCTTTGGCGGACAAACCGGCATCGCCTTGATAGACGACGGGTTTCTGAGCCTCTAAGTGAAGCTTGACCGCGAAGGTATCGGTCACGGCCTCGAGAGACCACTGATCGTGGTCGAGGTTCAGCCGCCAACCTTCCACATAAACGCTCAGAGGATCAATGCTCACCCCCGCTAACTGCGGATGCCCGCGGGCAAGGCGTTCCGCCTCGTAGTGCTGATCGCCAGCAACATCGGTGAGCGCGACGTGGGCTAGGTAGACTTGACCGTTCTGCCACGGATCATCTGGTTGACTGGAACGAAACAGGGCCTGGCGGAAGACCGTGAACTGCACGCCAAACTCTCGACCTCGATCGGTCTGCAAACCCACCGTGAGATACCACCACTCGCTGCGATAGTCCGGATGCGAACCGTGGTCTCGAGGAAATTCAAACGACCTGGCGCCAACAGCTTTGGCAAACTTGTCATCTTCTACCGATGCACCCAACACGCTGCCGATCCTGAGCCCGGGCGACCTGGAATGACTTGTCGGGTCTGTGCAGCCGACCAGTAGGAGCACGGTTAAAAGGTACCCCGAGAAACCTCGTGGAAGGACCGGTATTCCATCGCGGCTAAAGCCGCTCCTACCCCTAGCACTCCTACCAGGGATCCCTGACAGGCAATGGTTAACCACTGCCGAGCCTCTCCCGGGGCGTCGGCGCCAAACCGGCAAGCACCGCGGCCGCAATGCCGAGCCCGAGAGGCCAAAGCATTGCGGGCACCGACAGTTGCAGCTCGATGCTCCAGCCAAACGCCCGAGGGTTGATGACCTGACAGAGCACGGCACCCATGACCAAGCCCAAGGGCAGTGCCAGCAGAACGGCAAACAAGCCAATGGTCAACCCTCTCAACAAGTCCACTCGACGTTTTTCGCTTCGGTTGACTCCTAACGCGTCAAGTAGATCGGAAGTTGCAAGCTGATTGAGGCGCAAGGCGGTGATCGCGTTGTACAAACCGATCACCGCCACCAAGAGCGCCAATAACGTCAACGCATTGGTAATGGCGAAAGTTCGATCGAATATCTCGAGCGCGATGACGCGCATGGCGTCGCGTTGCTGTACGCGCGGTGAACTGCCGGGTCGTTCACCAAACCACGCGAGCAACGCATCACTCGGCACACCGGCCACACTCAAGCGGTCGAACGGAAGCTGCCCGTACAGAGTCTCTGCCGTGGCATTGTCCACAAGCAGTCGCGGCTGGACATCGCCGAACCCGGAAAACTCGTGCACGATCGTGAGCTCGCGCCCCGCAATCCGCAGCGTGTCACCGACACCAACATCCAGTGCGGTCGTCAGGCTTTCGCTGACCAAGGCTTCATTTTCGGCAAGCGCGTGCTCGTGGCCGTAGCGTGCAGATTCTGCGGCATCGAAACGGGTGAATCCGAGTTCGACGGCCGTTCCTTCAATGCGCGCTCGCAAACGTCCATACGCCTGCACGTCGGCGTCCGGGAAGCGGCGCGTCAGGGCTTCGGCGACTACCAGCCCGTCTTGCCCTGCAAGGTCGATAAAGGTTTCGTGTGCTAAACGCTGATCCAACATTCGCTCGAAGTCGGCCTTGAAACTCTCGATCATCAAACCGACACCGAGACTGGTTGCCACGGCCAACACCAAGGCTCCGACGGCAACGCCGAGATCGCTTTCGAACCAGGTCACTTCGCGCATGGCGAGCTTGGCGAGCAGCGAACCGGGCAAGCGCACGACCCATTGTCGAACACCCCGAAGCAGCGGCGCGACGAGGCCCGCGGCCACCAGGCTGGCCGCTAGAATAGCCATGAAACCACCCGCCAGACCCGATTGTGGTACCAGGATGCCCACCGCGAACAGGACAACGGCGACCGGTAGCCACCAGTGGACGGCGCTGCGACCCGGAACCGCGGCTTCGAAGAAGTGCGTACGCGAACGAAACGCGATCCAGGCACCCACGAGCGCAACGGCAATGCCTGAGAACGCGGCTTTGAGCACAACCGCAACCGACATCTCGATACGCGGCACCGAGTCGAATCCCGCGGTTGAGAGTTCGGTGAGGAAATGTGCGAGATAATAGCCGGCTGCAAGACCAACCACCGTAGCGACACATCCCAGCGCCGCCACGGCTGCATAAAAGTAGCGTGCGAGCACGTCGCGACCAACCCCCAATGCGACGAGTCGTTCCATGACGATGCGTTGTCGACGCAGCCACATGACGCAGATCTGATAGATCAAGAACCAAGCGACCAAAAGCGCCAGCGAACCCAACGCACCCAGGTTGAACAACACAGATTTCGAGAACTGGACGCTAGGCTGTTCTGCTGCCACCGAACGCAGGTGCCAATCCGCCAGCGTCGACGATTGCTCTGGCAAAGCGGCCGAAAGCCCCGGCAACAGGTCTTCCAACAACGCAGCAAGGTCGGCAAACGGATCGTGCACCTGCACCCCGACGTAGCTGAGACGATCGGCGGGTGCGTCGAGAAGCTGTAGCGCATCACCAATGTCGGCGAATACACCCCCGTCGAGATTGGCTGAAACCGAGGCAGCGACCGACCACCGGTTAGCACCAACCGTCAACACATCTCCCGCATGTAAACCGACGCTTTCGTCGACCACGACGGCGCCCGGTTGGTAGTCAACATTCGACCCTGTCAAGCCACTACTGGTTAGGCCGCTGTTCATCCCTCGGAGCGGAGCCGCATACCAGTCAGTGCCGAAGACATGCAAACGCCGTCCGTCAGCCACAACGTACCCTTCCACGATGGGAGTCATACGGACAACGTCGGGCAGCTTACCGTTGCGCCACTGTCGACGTAGCGCAAAATAGTCATCCATGGAAGCTTGCTCGCGTTCTGCCAGGTGCGTTACGCCCTGCAGGTGCGGCAGGCCGACGGTCGACAACGCGCCGGCCACCGCCAGGCTGATGAGGTGCACGGCAACCGTCGAGGCGACACCCAATGAGACGCCGAGTGCAGCCGTCAGCGTGGTCCACGGTGTGCGTCGAAAGAAACGCAAAAAGCTGAGCCCGATGAGCGTCATCGACCGAGCTCGACGACCCGATGCGCGCGTTCGGCTATCGCTTCGCTGTGTGTGGCGACGAGTAACACGCAACCCAGCCGCTCAACTTCAGACCAAAGCATGTCGGCTACTTGTTCGCTGTTACCCGCATCAAGATTACCGGTGGGCTCATCGGCAAGTACGATCGGCGGTTCGTGCGCAAGCGCTCGCGCGATGGCAACGCGCTGACGCTCACCACCTGAAAGTTGATCCGGGAACGCATCAAGCCGATCGGCAAGTCCCAACGTAGCGAGCCGCTCGCGGGCTTGCGGCAGCAAATCGTCGCGGTCGTTCAAAGCCAGCGGAAAGCGGACGTTTTCCAACACGTTCAAGGTCGGGATGAGGTTGAAAAACTGGAACACGTAGCCGACCAAACGTCGGCGCACCGCACCGCGGGCTGCTTCGTCTAGCGTGTGCAGGGGATAGTCGACCCCGCCATGGCGCAGGTTGAGCAATCCTCCGTCAACGACCAGCAGACCGGCAACTAGATTCAGCAGCGTCGACTTACCGGACCCGCTCGGCCCACAAACCGCCACGATCTCACCCGGAGCGACTGCTAGATCGAAGTCGACAAATACTTCTCGGTAGCGCTCGCCGTCCAAGAAACCTTTGCTCACACCCTTCAACGAGATCGCGGCACTCATCGCATTGGCTGCATGCCTTGAACGTTGAGCTCTGTGGTGAGCTGCGGCACGTGCGCTTCCGCCGCAACTGCCTGCAACAACGATTCGCAATCCGAATACGGCGCGATCATCTCGAGCGTCGTCAACGTCGGTGAAATCATCTGCCACGCACCTTCGCGAAAACACTGCAGCGCCGCCCCGGGCGTCGTCCAAGAGCTATCTTGCGTTTCCCATTCGTGCGCCAGGGCCGTCTGCCGCGGGGGCATTGCCGCTATAAAAAACCTCGTGTCAAAACGACGCAGCGCCGCGTCCGGTGTCAGCCAGTGACTAAAGTACCCAACGTGCCGGCAAGCAAGTCGCAATTTTTCGCGCTCACAAACGTCCGCCAAACTCAAACGGCCGTCGAGCAGCTCTGTACGGTAGCGGGTAAAGCGGCGTACCGAGGCCTCATCTTCGATAGCCAACGTTTCATCGTTCGACGTCGCCAACAACACGCCGCATTCTTCGAAACATTCTCGAATGGCTGCAACCCAGTATCGCAATCCGCCGGCCGATACACCTAACAAGTCGCTTGCGCGAGCGTCTTCCATGCCGGTACACATTTCAGGCATATGATCATTTGCATCGACCTTGCCTCCAGGGAACACGTGCAAGTTGGGGAAATCCGCAGTCCCCGGGCGCTGCACCATGAACACTTCCACGCCCCCGGGCGCATCGCGCACCAACACCACCGTAGCAGCCAACCGTATATTGCCTCTCTGCAAAGCTTCCATAGTGATATCACTTTGACATCAGTTGTTTGACGTCGATTCGGACGTTACATTTAACTCAGGGCAACAATCACACGCACGCTCTCGCGAGCGCAGCAAAGGTAGAGCATCAGATGAAGCAAAAACCTTACAAGTTCGTCGTACGCCTGCCCTTAGACATGCGCGACCGGATCGGCGAGGCTGCACAGCACTACCGGCGGAGCATGAACTCAGAGATTGTAGCGCGACTCGAACAGTCATTCAGCGCCTTGCCAAGCCAAGATGCCGAAAGGCAGGTCGAGCCACCCTTGCATCCACAGCTAGAGCGTATGTTCCGCAGCAACCTAAACGACCAGGAGAACCTTTTGATCAAGAGCTTTCGGCGCCTAAGCCTGGAACGTCAAGCCGCATTGCTGAGTCTGCTGACCTAGATTCGAAACCTGCACCATGATTAGACTGCCACTCGCCCCCTATTTCCACCCGACGACCGTCTGCTTCGTCGACGACAACGAGTCGTTTCTACGCAGCCTGGACCTTCAACTGCCAGTGGGTTGGGCCTACAAGAGTTTCACTGACCCGCTGATCGCCCTCGACTTTCTGCAACAACCCGCCGCCCTGCCACCACTAGTCGACCGTTGCTTCTCCATAGATCACGGCGACCGCCTAGAACCCACCGTGCATCTGGACCTCGGCATGGTGGAACAAGAAATCCACCACATCGAACGCTTTGCGCGCATCTCGGTCGTCATCGTCGACTATGCCATGCCCTCACTCAACGGGCTTGATTTCTGTGCGGCGCTAGACGACCCGTACTTGAAAAAGGCATTACTGACCGGAGTCGCGGACGAAAAAGTCGCGGTCGAGGCATTCAACGACGGCCTTATTCACAAGTTCATTCCGAAAAACACGGCAATCGCTATCGACACGATACTCACCTACGTAACCGATCTGCAGCATCAATACTTCAACCAATACATCAGTCGATTACACAACACCCTGTCGATCGACCCACCCGGCTTTCTAGTCGATTCCAACGTGCAATCTCACATACTCGACATCATGATCAAGGAGCAGATCGTCGAGTACTATCTAGTGAACGATCCCCCCGGCTTCCTGCTCGTACGCAGCGACGGTACCATGAAGCGACTTGTTATTTTGAATGAAACGCAAATGCAATTCCAGGAGCAGGAACTTCGCCAACTGGGCGCGCCCGCCGATATCGTTGCTAACCAAGCGGCGAGAAAGGTGGTTGGTTTCTTTGCAGAGTCACCGGTCGACTACCTTGGACACGAACCCTACCCCTGGGCCGAGAACCTCATCGACGCAACCCACATCGCCGCGAACGAAGACTGGTTCGTCGGTCTTGTCGACGACCCCCCTCGCGATATCGATTTCGATCCGGCAAAGTCCTCATACGACGCCTATCTTGCGTCTCTGGAGTAGGTTTTAGACTCTCGCGCATCGCGAAGCGAAACCACACCGCGAACAAATGTCTATCGATTCCAAGTTCGTAATTCGTCACAGCCACGGGGCGCAAACCGTTGTTTGGCTTGGCTATTCGCCGTACGAGTCGCGACTTAGACGAACGAAGTTCGTCTTTCCACGCCAAATGGCGTACTTTTCCGCAGGCGAAGTAACCTAACTCGTTGAAAACTGGGGAAATGGGATGGCAAAGGTTTCGATTTCGGCGTCATATTACGAACAAAGTTCGTCCATATTTAGTTAGACGTACCGCCACGTTTCCAGATGAACTACGTTAGCACCTTCATCAGAATCGCCCCCGACAGCTCGGCGATGGTCGGAACGATTCCACCAATCCGGGGTAGTCGTAAACCCATTCACGTCCTTCAATACGAAATCATTTCCGAAAGTCCCTACCAACACACTCAGGAAGACGTTCTCTGGATTACCCACATCTACCGCAAAGACATCCCGCCAACCGATGCTACGGAAGCTGCGCGGTCTGCTTTCTTCAAAAAGGATCAACCTTGTTTACGCACTTCAGCACTCTCCAAGAAATACGGGTGGGGTTTTCACTTCGACGACGCTGGGCGCGTTGCTCTCATCTCGGCTGGAACAACCGAATATGATCGATTTACTAACAGGCAAAGTCTCCAACAGCTCTCCGCTATGAGGAACAAGCGTGGCAAATAGACCAAGTACGCCTGACAATTCGTTGCAGCGGACTCGGCCCTCGCTACGCTAGATCGTCCACTTGTGGCCGTTCGCGTCGATTGCACGGGTAGATCGAGCGTCAGCTATGCTAACTGCAGCTGACGTCGCCCCCTCGTCGGTGTAAACGTCGCTATGTGCCCGTTGCGGTCATTTTCAGATTCTCAAATATTCTCACTTACGCATGTTTTTTGAAGTAGATTCAAGTAATAGTGTTCCTTTAGTCCGTAGAAAAAACGCGTTTGTGATGGCAAATATCCATTACACAATACGCTTTATGAACACTCAAATTCCCCAGACGATTGCGGTTGGCAGAAGTCAGGCCAGCCGTATTTACCCCAATATTCCACAAGGCCTAAATCTCTCATCAGGCTCTTGAATCCTGCCGTGCGCCGAACGTCATCAAAGAGCGGCAGGTATAGTTCCCATGTTTGCTGTCTG
>JAPUIA010000140.1 GCA_027297435.1 Gammaproteobacteria bacterium
ACGCGCTTCGCGCCGGCGTCGATGTGCCATTGCAGCTCCGCGAGCTTGCGAAAACGCCCGCTACTTTCAATGACGTAGTCGACGCCGAGTTCCCGCCAGGGTAGCTTCGATGGATCGGGTTCCCCGAGCACCTTGAACCGATCCCCGTCGATCTCGATCGTGTCCCCGTAACAATGCACTTCTCCCGAATACGTCCCGTGTATGCTGTCGTACTTGAACGCATAGGCAAGGTCTTCCGCACTGGCAAGATCATTGACTGCGACGACATCGTAGTGGCGACGCAGTTTTGCGATGCGGGTGATGGTTCGACCGATTCGGCCGAACCCGTTGATCGCAATCTTGGGGCGTTTCATGGGGGTTCCTTTCGAAAGCAAGTTCTGACCCGTAGATAGCACTGATTTTCTTCCGGGTCGAGCCCATTCACCGTCAAGCTCTTTACAGACAGACCCGAGGAGCAGGCTAGACAGCAATCCGGTCAGTTCCGCATTTCAGGCATCAGATTCGTGAAATTTTCAAACGGCAAGACCGTTCATGCTGCGAAAAGGTGCCTTTCGTCGGCACGTGCGCGTACTCGTTCACAAAGCTGTGTAAGTATTGATTGAACGCAAGACGTTACGAAGGAGCGCGACGAAATGCTTGCAGAAAAACCCACACGGCCCTTGATGGTCAGAGGCTTCCAAGCGAACCAGCCACAACAGGAAAACACACACCTCGATGCTTTTTTGGCCGCGGCTCACCGCCGCAAGTATCCAGCCAAGGCCACACTGATTTACGCCGGCGATAAAAGCGATTCTATCTACTACATCTTGAAAGGATCTGTCACCGTTCTCGTCGAAGAGGAGTCTGGTCGGGAGATCATCGTCGCCTACCTCAACAAGGGCGAATTCTTCGGTGAGATGGCTGTCTTTACTGATGATGCCCCGCGATCCGCGTGGGTCAAGGCAAAGACCGAGTGCGAAGTCGCCGAACTCTCCTACGGTATGTTCAAGGAGCTGGCCGCGAAGCATACGCAGTTGCTTTATCTGGTAGGCAGGCAGATCGCTGAACGCCTCAGTCGCACCACGCAAAAAGTGAGCGACTTGGCTTTCTTGGACGTCACGGGTCGCGTCGCACGGACGCTGGTCGAACTCACGAAACAACCCGATGCGATGACCCATCCCGACGGTATGCAGATCAGGATCACTCGCCAGGAAATCGGCCGCATCGTCGGCTGTTCCAGGGAAATGGTCGGCCGCGTTCTGAAGACCCTAGTAGAACAAGGACTGCTCTCGGCCAAGGGAAAAACCATGGTGGTCTACGGCACGCGTTAGAACTCGCAATGGACGTTTGATCGAACTAAAAAGGGGTCTCGAAACCGACCCGGTTGATAGATTCACGCTCGTGCGTTCTTCGAACCACTTCATTTTCGTTAAAGCTTGCGCAGCCAACGCTCATAAGGCGTGCAGTTGTACCGGGAGATCAGTAATGCCGCGTACAAAGTTGGACCGCAGGCGGGTGGGTTCACCCACAACCTCGACCATCCTGAAGCGCTTCATGATTTCTTCCCATACGATTCGTAATTGCATCTCGGCAAGCCGGTTACCCATGCATCGGTGAATACCGAAGCCAAAAGAGAGATGGTTGCGGGCATCGGCTCGATCGATGATAAATTCGTTGGGTCTATCTATTCTGGCTTCATCGCGGTTACCAGACACGTACCACATGACAACCTTGTCCCCTTTTTTTATTTGTTGGCCCCCGAGCACGGTATCCTGAGTCGCGAGTCTTCGCATGTGCATCAGAGGCGTCTGGTAGCGAATGACCTCGGACACCATACTGGGAATTAACCCTGTGTCAGCCCGCAGTTTGTCGTATTCGTCCGGATTTTCGTTCAGGGCGAGCACGCCTCCGGAAATCGAGTTTCGCGTGGTGTCGTTGCCACCTACGATAAGCAGCACCAAGTTGCCCAGGTACTCCATGGGGCTCATGTTTCGAGTGGCCGGGGAGTGAGCCATCAAGGTGATGAAGTCCAGGCGACCTTCAGGTTCCCTATTGACTCGCTCGTTCCAGATGACCGTGAACTCTTCGAGGCACTCCGTCAGTGCCGCTGTTCTTTCTTCCTTTGAGACGCTGTCGTCGCCGGCAATCTCCGGACTGGCCGTCGCCATGTCCGACCAGTACGCCAACTTGGATCGACGTTCAAAAGGGAAATCGAACAGCGTCGCAAGCATTCGGGAGGTTAGTTCAATGGAAACCTGGTCGACCCAGTTGAAGGTTTCACCCATGGGGAGGTTGTCGAGAATTTCCTCGACGCGCTCCCGGATGAGCGGTTCAAGCAGTACCAGGTTTCTGGGTGCGACGACGTTCGTGACGGCTTTGCGTTGATCGTCGTGCTTGGGAGGATCCATGGCAATGAACATATCCAGTACGAAGTCTTCCGGATTGTCACCAATCACGATGGCAGGTTCAGAAGAGTAGAGTTGGTGGTTCTTGTCTACCTCGACAATGTCTTCGAATCTCGTGACTGACCAGAAGGGTCCGAATGCGCTGTCTTTACAGTAGTGTACTGGCGCTTCCTTGCGTAATCGTTCGAAGAAAGGCCAGTGGCTATCTGTTTCGTAAAGAGTCGGATCTGAGAGATCTATCTCTTCGAGCGGGATGCTATAAGGGTCCGGAACGGGTTGGTTCGCAACTGATTCACTCATGATTCACCTCGGGTAGATCGCTCGATTGGAGTCGAGTCCGACACGTATATTGCCACATCCGCGGTGACGCTGGCATTGTCTCGGTTGGGGCCCAGACCTTCCGCTGGCCGCCCTAGACCCGAGCGACAAGGTCGCCAGCGCGATGGCGATGGCCGCACGCTGGGTCTGTCGCTTCATAGTGGAAGACCCCAACATGCGGGTCTGCGACGATACCGATGCGGTGAAAGACGGTAATCTCAGAGCAAAGCCAAGCCTGGAAGAAAATGCATTGAGAAAGAGAACAGTCGTAGCAGCTTCATTGCTAACCGCGATCATCGTGCTGTACTGGCTCTTCGCGATACCTCAGATTGCCGACGTCGCCATACCCGATTCGATCGCTTCCATAGAAAGGGGTCGCTACCTGGTTGATGCCGGGGGTTGTATTGGCTGTCATGAGGGGACCGAGCACCCACAGTCATTGAGCGGTGGTTTGGCGCTGGAATCTGAGTTTGGCGTTTACTACGTGTCGAATATTACGCCGGATAACGCAACCGGAATTGGGCGCTGGAGCGGCAAAGATTTGCTGTTGGCACTCAAGCATGGTCGCAATCGGGAAAGTAGCTTTTACTACCCCGCCTTCCCATACCCTTCCTATGCCGGTATGACCGATCAAGACGTGCTGGACATCGGTGCCTATCTGATGTCTTTACCCGCGGTAGAATTCACCGCCCCCAGCCATGAGCTTCCGTTTTGGTTGTCGCGGTGGACCGTTGCCGTATGGAACAAGCTCGCGGCGATGCTGCAACCTCGGCTGCCTGAAGAAATTGATCCGCAGCTTGCACGCGGCGCCTATCTTGCCCGCCATCTCGGTCATTGCGGCGAGTGTCATACACCCCGAAACACGTTAGGGATTCCGGATCTCAATCGAGAATTTGCCGGCGCACCGCTTGGCGATGGCGATGTCGAAGCCATTGACGCAGCGGCACTCGCAAAATGGACGGAAGAGGATTTCGTGTTCTTGCTATCCCTTGGTCTGAAGCCGGATGGTGAGTTTATTGGTGGCGAAATGGAAAAAGTCGTCGAACACAACACCAGCAAGCTGACAAGGACGGACCAGCAGGCGATCGCCGCGTTTTTTAAACGGCGTTAGAGGAATCTTCTCGAAGCCCTAGTCATCGTCTTCCCTAAACCTATCGTGGCAATTTCCGCAGGCACCACCTAACGCCCGGACCCCGCCGATGGTTGCTGTCTGATCACCGCCCGCAGCAATCTCGGCAAAGGTGTTGGCCGCTTCGACCAGGTTTTGCGCTTTATCCGCAACTTCATCCAGGTTGTCCCAGATAATAGGCAGGGCCTGCGTTTCTACGTCAAATTCCCGCGTGTCCATGGCGCCGAGCAGCTCGGGTATCATGGGGGCAAGCGCAGCAATACGCCTGGCGTTGCGTTCGGCTATGGCAGCGTCGAAATCTACGGCGCCTCTTGCCATGCCGACGATCGGTCGCAGATTGAAATACAGCAGTTTGAAAACTGCCTGTCGCTCGGCAGTAGCCGCGTCCGCAAGCTCAGCCGGCGACGGGCTTTCTTGTGCGTTCGATACAAAGGCCAACGCCAGGCCAAGCGACACCGCAATCGAGAT
>JAPUIA010000141.1 GCA_027297435.1 Gammaproteobacteria bacterium
TTCAGCGAGGAATCGTCCCGGGACTACGGTGGTTTACAGAAACTTTGAGATGCCGAACAAGCGTCCCAAGATTCATTCGAATGCTGCCGCGTCCCATCAACCTCGCGTTGACGTTTCTTGCAACACCGGCTGCGTAAAGACCTCGAAGCGTTCCAAAACTGGTCCTTTGCTCGGCTATCCCAAAAACTTGAGCGGTCGCGACGAGTTCTCGGGACTATTGGAGGCGTCAGGCGAAGCGAGAGCATGCGGACCTGGGGCAGCAGTAGCGTCTTGCTAGTTGCCGCCGTCTGATGACGCACCATCGAAGTAATCCACGATCAACCTCGCCACTCTACCGATACGGTCTTCCAGGTCAGCGTATGGTCCCCTGTTCTTGTTGGTAAAGAAAGCGATGACGATTCTGCCCGATCGAGCATAGACAATGCCCACATTGTTGGCGACGGTTGGTGGCCCATCGCCGGTCTTGTGTGCCACCGGGACATTCAGGAAATGAGGGATTCGCAGCGCTCCCAATTGCTGCGCCCGCATGATGGCCAGCATTCTGTCACTGTGCTCTTTGGCCATGGTCGTGCTTTGCGCGATCGACTCCAGCATTCTGCCCGTCTCTCTCGGCGTCATCGTGCCGTACCAGATATCCGGTCGCTCGTCATAGGCTGCAAACGCGGCGTTCAATGCGTCGGCTGACACGCGATCAAGCCATTTCCGCCGCTCACCCGTAAAGAGTGGCTTGTACAACTCTGCTAGGTATGAACCCTCTGCGGCGTAGATCAAACCGTGTGATTCTTCCACGGTGATCGTCGCGAACGTGGGGTCGATTAATTCAAGAATCGGCCTATACCCGTGCTCCATGGGCCCGGCCTTTGTCTTTTCATAGCCGTTCACCCGTAGCCACTCGTTCACTCGTTCCACGCCACCGACCTTTTTCACCATAATTCGAGTCGCCGTATTGTCACTGGTGATGATCATTTCGGTGATCAGATCCCGTAGTGTTGGTGTGGCACCGAGGTCGTGATACTGGAAGATGCCTGATCCGGGCTCCAAGTCGGCCCGTGTAATTTCGTAACGCTGATTCAGATCCAACTCACCTCGCTCAGCCAACTGGAATGCACGGATCATGATCGGGATCTTAATAACACTGGCGCTGTCGAACTCCTCATCGGCCAGGACACCGGCTTCCTCGCCCGTCCCCAGATGCTTGACGTAGACGCCCACCTTGGCCGGGAAACGGGCCAGCTCAGCCTGCAGAAGGCGTGTAAGGGGGTGATTGGGGGCGTCCTCCTGGGCAATGGACGGGGTTGGCAGTGCCAGGAGCAGCAGGGCGACCGCGCATATAGATCTCTTCATGAGCGTCCTCCGATGTCCGTGTTTGTTGGGGGATGTCTCAGCACGGTCGTTTCATGGCGTGTGTCACCTGGCCCATACGTTTCTTGGGAATCAACTCTTGGGAATCAACGCATCCAAAGCTCAAAAAAGCGACGGCGGCAAGCATCCATTTCAGGCTGAATCGCATGTTGTGATTGTAGCCAATCCTGAGTGCAGAACGTGACGAATAGCTGCCAGATATCCTAGCTTCGCGTTTTCACATGGCGTAATAGCCGAAACAGAAGAAACACCCACGCGACGGCAAATGCCAGCGTCGCGGCCACTGCAAGATACAATTCGCCTAACGTGTCTTTTCAGGCGGCGATACCCGGTGGGATTGCGCGAATGTGGCTAGCGATGCTCCAGAGAATCCATATCGCAGCAACGAGGGTTACCGATACCGAGAAGATTAGCAACAAAAGGATCGCTCGATCTCTGCGTGGACCGCGGCGTATCAGAATGAAGGACAGGGCGACCCAGAGCAACGGCACAGCCACACCGCTGAACAAAACTGAAGAGACGACGCTGCTGCCACTGTCCCGTAAGACAGTGCTCACGAAGGCAAGCCCTGCCGCGACGAAAACCACTAACTTCATGGTTTGCAGGAGCGACAACCGCAAACGACAGATGCTGCGAGCGGACATAGGATCATCAGCGTTCGGAGGCTGTAGTGTAAAGGATTCTTGGTCCCGCGAGGGGTCGTTTAATGGAGTGATGCAACAATCAAAACCCCTTTCCACGGATTTCCGGTACGCCCGACAGGCTGCTGCGCAAAACACCTTGAGATATTCGATACTCAAGGCCCGACGCTAGCGCGTTCGACTCACAATCAGCGGCTCCCTTACTTCTCTCTTACTCCGGCTGAAAACCGGCTCAGGTGCTTGTCTCAGGTTCCGCAGAAGGTCGCATGCACGACTTCATCGGGCAGCGGTGCGGCTTCATACTCGGTGAACTCCGCCTGTGCGGTGAACGGGTGCTGCAGCACGTCGTTAAGTCGATGAAAGGGTGCAAAATCGCCACCGTTGCCGGCCCTGATCGCTTCCTCGATGCGATGGTTGCGCGGGATGAAGACCGGGTTCGTCCGTCGCATCAAGGCGACGGCTTGGCTGCGGTCGCAATCTTGCAGGCGTGCCCGCCAAACCGTCAGCCACGCGACGATCGCTGCGGGTCGGTTGAAAAGGGGAGTGATGTCGTCGTCGTTGCCACTTTCAAGCGCGTCGGAAAGATGGTGGAACACAAGCGTGAAGTCGGCCTCGCCATCTGCCATCGCTGCCAGCAACGATTCCACCATGCTCCAATCGCCGGTGTCGCCACCTTCGATGCCAATTTTCGCGGTGAAACGTTCTTGCAGTTCGGTTTGGTGGATTTCAGCGAACATGCCGAGAGCAACTTCGGCTTCGGCGACCGATCGTTTCGGATCGTCGTCGAGCAGAGGGAGGAGGGTTTCGGCGAAGCGGGTCAGGTTCCAGTGGCCGATCGGGGCCTGATTGGCAAAGGCGTATCGTCCCTGGTGATCGATCGAGCTGAATGTTTTCGCCGGATCGTAGATGTCCATGAAAGCGCACGGACCGTAGTCGATGGTCTCACCTGAGACGGTCATGTTGTCAGTATTCATCACGCCGTGGATGAACCCGAGCTGCATCCAATGCGCGATCAGTTTGGCTTGCCGCTGAATGACTCCGTCGAGCAGAGCGAGATAAGGATTTTCGTCGTGCTGCGCGTCGGGATAGTGGCGCTGGATGACATAGTCGGCAAGAACCTTTAAGTTGTCGTGATCCCTGCGGGAGGCGAACCATTGAAAGGTGCCGATGCGAATGTGCGACTGTGCGACGCGGGTGAAAACTCCGCCGGGCATGAGGCCTTCGCGGACCACGTTGTCACCACTTGCAACCGCGGCGAGCGCACGGGTCGTCGGCACACCGAGGGCAGCCATCGCTTCGGAGACGACATATTCGCGCAAGACCGGACCTAGCGCCGAGCGTCCGTCGCCGTCTCGCGAGAACGGCGTTCGACCGGAGCCTTTGAGTTGGACGTCGTGGCGAACGCCGTCATGGCGGACGACTTCACCGAGCAGAATCGCGCGGCCGTCACCGAGTTGCGGCGAAAAGCCGCCGAACTGGTGCCCTGAGTAAGCCATGGCAAGAGGCTCGGAGCCGTCCGCACGCTGGTTACCCGAAAGGATGCCGAGACCTTCCGGGGAATCGAGCCTAGCGACATCGATTCCGAGTTCGGTCACCAAGTCGTGGTTCAGCCGGATCATCACCGGAGCGCTGACCGGAATGGGTTCGATGAGCGTAAAGAAAGCGTCCGGCAGACGGGCGTAGCTGTTATCGAAGGGAATGAGCATAAAAAGGCAATTTGAGAAATGGGGTTACTCAACTAAATCGAGGAAAGTTGGGGGCAGTCCTTGCAGCAGGGTGGCCGGCGATGGACTGATCACAGAAGGGAAAACCCGGTGACGCGCACTTAGGCTAGTCTTTGTACACGATGATCAGGTGTAGGTGAATTAGACAGGAAATCGAGCGTAGACCGAAAAAATGCCGCGGTCCCATCAACCTCGCGTCGACCGTTTCTGGCAACCGCCGCCCATGTAAAGACTGCTTGGTCCCGCGAGGGTCGTTATTCGACGCGTTGAAACGGTCGGCAGTCACCCAAACTTTCCCGATCTCGGGGCAAACTTTCCCGATCTCGGGGCGATGTGTCAGATTCAGGGCATATACCCTTCACCTCGTCAAACTCTCGCTGCGACGCAGCGATACCGGGCGGCTGGATCGGCCTTTCCCGGAAAGGCCTCGACTTGCTTGCAACGGCATAAAGTTCCTTTTCGATAATGGCTCTGAGCCTGGTTAACTGACCTGACGGGATCGACGGCGATCTACCCGACGCGCAAAACAATCTGGGTCTCTTGTTGGAAATGCAGGGTCGATTGGAGGAAGCAAAGGCCCGGTACGAAAGGGCATTTCAGATCGATCCCGCGTTCCGTGAGGCTCAGGCGAGTCTCCGCCAAGAGCAGGTCCTTATGGATCGCAAGATCGAGGCTCTTCAAGAGAATTAGGATGCGCAAAACAGCGTTGGCTCATTTAGCCGCAAGCCGCAGGCGTTCGCGGTTCCCGGCGTTGCATCGCGCGCACGCCTCCTCTCCGGTTTGCGTTTAATCAAACGAAAGCCTCGTTTTCCGGGCACAGTGTTTTCTTGCCGGTACCCGCGAATCCGTTTGATAGGGACGATCGGCTCTGTTAGTCTGTTCGGACCGCCCTGCGCCCTTTTCTCAAAGAGGCCCGTGCGCTGCAGGCGATTTGCAACATGATCTTTATCGAGAACCGAGTGAGGTAGCACCTATGTCGACTCGTGCTTCTTTGTTGGTCGCGGGGCTATGGATACTGACGATCAGTTCCACGTGGCCACAACGACTAGATGCTGAACTGGTTGGGTTTTGGAATTTCGATGGAAACGTCGAGGATCTTTCCGCGTTTGAGAACCACGGCCAGCTCGTCGACGCTCAATATTCGGACAATGTCCCGGGCGTGATCGGCAGCGGGCAGTCCATCGATTTCACGGAGAATACTGACCACGTGTTGATCGAGGCAGATGAGTCTTTGGATTCCCAATCATTTACGCTGTCGATGTTTACGTTCGACCGCGGCCAGACAGGAGCTCTCGAGCGGCTGACAAGCCGTGAAGGCGATTCTTTCGAGACCGCGATCAATGTCCATGGTCCCTTTAACGGGATGGGGGAGTACGCGTACTACGCCAGCGCTGGCGGAGGGTGGCAGTGGAACGATAAAATCCCACCCTTGGACAAGTGGCAGCACGTCGCCTACGTCGCAACTGAGGACGAAACGATGCTGATTTATGTGGACGGTGAACTCACGTGGGAATCAGATCCATGGAACGCTAGTCCAGCGGGGTTCATGCACATTGGCAACCGTTGGAACAACGTAGAAGGGTTTGACGGCCTGATTGACAATGTGGCCCTATGGAACGAAGTATTAGATGCGGCATCAATCCGGGATCTCGCCGCCGGCGGGTGCATTATCTGCCTGTCCGACGGGACGACTCCGGGAGACTTCAACGGGGACGGCACCGTCGACTCGGCGGATTTCGGGATCATGGCCGAGAATTTCAATACGCAGGTCAGTCGAGGCGTCGCCCATTCTTTGGGTGACTTTGATTTGAACACGCGCGTTGACCTCAATGACTTTCTTGGCTTCCGTAAGTTGTTCAACAGCCAGGGCGCCGTCGCGGCCGTACCAGAGCCGACAGGTATGTATCTATCGATGTTCGGCATCCTTGGGCTGATCGGCTTTCGCCGACGTCGATGATCTTCCGATCCCGTTTTGATCCGACTTTCACGGCGCAGAGAGTGTGTGCGCACTCGCTCCGCCATTCGCGACACCTAGCTTAGCTAGTGACCCGGTCGCGGTAGGAACGCCGGTTACTAGGCGCCCGCCGCGCAGATCTCAGCGAGCGGAACTACCGCACTGGGCTCCTACCTCAGGTAATGACGCGCAGTTGCTGTTTCGGGTAAGGATGAGCTCCCTATCCCTGTGCAGCTGCCGTATCCGCTCCAACGCACGTTGCAGGTCTAGTCGCGCGATGTTGCGAAAGATTCGGTAAAGGTCTGCTGTAGAATGTCATCCACACCGACCGTGCTCTGGAGCGACGCGGGAAGCTTCTCGGAGATATGCCGCGAGAGTCGCGGTGAATGGCTCAGCAACAACACTTCCAACGCCGGGCCATCACCGCCCACGGCTTTAGCGATCAGCGCTTCGTTCGCTTGGTTCGTCGACACGCGAATCGACCTCCAAGGGGGTTGTGGCGTTCCCGAGAATTGCTGCCTAGAGTAACTCCCAAGGATATTAGCATACCAGCGGGTCACAGCCCCGGTCGCCAGAATTCGGGCGAGGTGACTCTCTGCTTTAAAAGGAGACCGATAAAATCTCAGGAATCCTTCGAATGCTGCCGACGTGTCATCAACCTCGCGTTGACCGTCTCTTGCGACCACCGCCCATGTAAAGACTTCTTGGTCCCGCGAGGGTCGATTTTCGCGTCAGTTCGGAAAAGGTATGACTTGATGAGACAACCGCGGCGATATCAAAAGTTGACGGGCGGGGTTGGACCGGACGGACCGACCACATGACAACGCTTCTCGCGCTTGTTTCAAGGGATTAGAGGTTCGGCTATCGCGAACTCTAATCGTGAATGCGTAGGACTCCACTGTCGCAGAGCTATTGTTCCACTCCTGCGCCGCTGGCGTCGCTCTCCACCGACTCCACCTCGGTAGTGGACGCAGGGGAGTCTTGCGTGGTTGGCGGGGTGAAGCCAGACAACCCTCGAGGCTCAGGCACGACGTTGGGGCCCTCTGCAGGCACGGTTTACTGACGTCGTAGCTAACGACACCATCCAGGTCGTCGTGGACGGTTCGTGGCATCTCATTACTCGGCCTTCTTTGTCGTAATCGGTTCAAAGCAAAACAGCATGCTGCTGGTTTGCGGGGCGTAGAAGATGCGGCCGTTCGCAGCGATAGGATGAGGGCAGGTATACGATCCAAAACCGGCCGTGTTCCAAGCAAGCTCGCCCGTGTTCACGTCGGTCATGCACAGTCCGCCGATGGTCGCCGACAGGGCGTGACCGCTGGCCGTCAAGACAACCGCGCCACAACCGTGGGCGGCCCCCCAAAGTTGCAGCGGTTGGTCGTCACGCTCCATTGGCCGTCCTGTTTTCAAATCCCACCGCCAAGCGCCGCCGTCGTATTTGTTGTTTACCGAAAAGTAATCGGGCCCGAACGCGATCGTATCGACATGCCATCGCCGGGTCGAAAGATCGTTGGTCCACAGTGTTTCGCCTGTGTCGGCAGCTAGGCAAGCCACCGGACGGTGGTACGTACCGGGCAAATAAACTCGGCCATCTCTATACGACGGTGTGCCGGTTTGGCTGGCGAAGGCTTCGGATCGCCAAAGCATGCGGCCGGTCCGCGGATCGAGGGCAACCGTCTGGCCACGATCGCGAATACCTTCGCCGCCCCCGCTAAAGAACATTACGCCGTCGCCCGCGCAGCCGGCTGGACCGTTAAGCAGCGTACCGCTCGACTTGATCTTTACCTGCCACAGTGGTTTGCCGGTCACGGCGTCCCAAGCGTCGATCGCCTGGTCAACCGCTTCGTCGCCAGCGAAAAACGTCGGCGGATCACCCTCTTTGTACAGCGATCCAAACGCGACCACGCCGTTATAGTAAACGGGTGAGGACCGCAGCCGGTCGCCGATGCCCATCGGCGCTTGCCACTGAATAACACCGGTTTCGCCCGAGAGGCAATACAAGGTGGACGGGGCGCCCAGCGATTTGGGATATCGCAGGCTGAACATCCGCGGCACATAGATTCTTCCGTCAGCAGCCAGCAACGCTGACCGGCACCATGCCTGGCCGGGCAGATGACGTCGCCAGCGGATGCGGCCCGTCATTTGTTCGCGACATACTACTAGCCCACCGAGCGTGACGTACACGACGTCTTCTCGGGTGGCACATACGGCTTGTTTGAATAAGCCGCCGCTCTTGGTCGCCCAGCGTAAACGAAACGGCGGCTTGACCGACGGGTCGTCGATATAGTTGGCGTTCGCGGGGCTGCCGAAGGCCGAGGGCCAACCGTAGCGTTTGTTACCGGCGGGTGTGACTTTGCTCTGGTGACGCGCTGTACGGTTGGCCTGTGTGGCCGGAGCATTAGCTTTTTCGCTCCGTAGAATGTAGAGATAACCATCATCGCTGCCGAAGTAAACCGCGCCGTTAGATATAGCCGGTGAGGAAGTGATGACGGCACCGCTGGGCATCGCAACGGTTTGTGCAGCAACGTGGCTAATTGGCAGCGCTTCCGTATCGGGTAAGCGGGTGATCGCCAAGCCGCCGCTGAGCAGTGTGAACAAGCAATGGTCTCCTGCCAGCGTTGGCGCGGCGATGGCGGGTGTTGTGGATTCGGGCTGGTCTGAAAACGACGACCACACGACGCCGGCCCGTGCGCCAAACGCGATTGCGCTCATGCCAAACGCCTGGCGGCAAATGTAGGCCACACCATTGCGGATCGCTGGTGGTGTGAGGATAGCCCATTGGCCTTGGACAACGTCGCGGTCCTTATCGATCTCGCCCGTCGTGAGTTTGAAACGAACCACGGCTCCTTTACCGTCTTTGCCGGGAAACGAAGCGAAGGCCCAACCGTCCGCCAGCGACACACCGACCGGCAGGTAGGTGTCGGTAATCGGTGTTCGCTGTATCCATACCCGCTCGACTGTTGCGCCATTATCACGAAGACAGATGAGGTCAAAACCCACGGCCGCCACCACTGTATCGCCGAGTACGGCGACCGGCGTTCCGCTGTATTGCCGTTTCGCGCGCGACCCGGGCTGCTGCGGTGCTTCGGCGTATGGGTCGTACCGCCAACACGTGGTGCCGCTCCCATCAAGACAATGGATAACACCATCGAGCGATTGCAAATAGTAACGCCCGCCCGCGGCCGTGATCGCACCGAAGATCGGTTGGTTGAGTTTGATGGTCCGTAGTACTTGGCCCGTCTTCGCATCCAGCAAATAAAAATTGCCAGCGGTAGTGCCGTACGCCATTTTTCCGTCGACAACGCACGGCGACGAGGTGTTGCCCCCTACGGCACCGGCACCCAACGGGTGCGTCTTCCAAACGATCGCCGACCGTTGCGGATCAACGCAATAGGCAGACCCCATTTGGTCGACTACGTAGACCCGGTCACCAACAACGGCAGGAGACGTCAGGACTGCGTCGTCGAGTGCAACGCAGGCGGCCAAATGCAGCGGTACCGTCAACCGCTCGTCACGGGCGTCCGCTGTGTGAGCCGCGTCACGCAAGTACTGCGTCCAGTCGGCGGCGCTCGCAGTCGGGACCGCAACGGCCCCGAGGGTCGCCACAATGAGTCCGCAGCAGAGTAGGTGAAATGAAGCGAAGCTCAGCGAAGTCAATTGGCTATCTCTAGCCGGTGAAGTGCACAGCATGGCAACCCATTCCCAATTCTAATCATGTAACAAACGAGCCAACGCGTGAACCAGAACCGCCACGAGCATAATATAGACGCGCTATTGCAGAAAAGTGACCTGGGCCCATTTCTTTTTCGTTGCCAACCGCGAAAACTGGCGATCATAGCAGTGCCTTGCTTGGTGACTGGCGATTCTCACGTTTCGACGGGCTCCTGTCGACTGGAGGTGAGGCGTGCCAGCAGGATCCTGAGACACCTTCGAATGCTGCAACGTCCCATCAACCTCGCGTTGACCGTTTCTTGCAGCCATCACCCCATTTAAAGACATCTTGGTCCCGCGTGGGTCCATTTACGGTGCCTGTCATCAATCAAATCCGCTTCCGACGAGTTTTCGACACTGCCCAATGGGGCTT
>JAPUIA010000142.1 GCA_027297435.1 Gammaproteobacteria bacterium
TTGCAGAAAAGTTGGCCGCACTCGACATCAAGCATGTCTTTGGCATCGTCAGCATCCACAACATGCCGATTTTCGATGCCATCAATCGATTGGGTGAGACCCAGATCATCGATGTACGGCACGAACAGGCGGGCACGCACGCCGCTGACGGTTATGCGCGTGCCAGCGGCAATCTTGGCGTGATGATAGCCAGCACGGGACCGGGGACCACCAACACGGTGACCGGCCTTTATGAAGCTCAGACTGCGTCGTCCCGGGTGCTCGTTATCACGGGACAAGCAGAGACGGAGTTTTACGGCAAAGGGCTTGCTTACGTGCACGAGGCGGAAAATCAAGTCGCGATGTTGCAGACGGTGGCGCGGCGCGTCGAAAGCCCACGTCACATCGATCAGTTAGAAGGCGCGTTCAACACGGTCGTGCAGGATATGTACACCGGACGAGGCGCCCCCGGCGCGTTGGAAGTGCCGATCGATTTGCAGTACGCGGATGCGCAACCGCCATCGTCATTCGAGATAGCTGCCCGCGAATTTGCACCAACACCCAAAGATATCGATGCTGCGTTAGCCAAGATTCTCGACTCGAGCCGCCGGTTGATCATTGCCGGTGGCGGCGTCATTGCGGCGGATGCCGGCGAGCAGCTCACCGCGCTTGCAGAGCGGTTGGATGCGCCGGTTATCACGACCGTCGATGGTCGCGGTGTCATACCGGAAGACCATGAACTGTGTGTCGGCAATTACTATCAAAGTGCCGGTATCTATCAAGCCGTGGCGGATGCCGATCTGACGATCGCCATCGGGACCAAATTCGCCGTGGGCGTGAACGGGCAGGGCGCCATGTTCCCACCACCCGGCGAACTGCTGCACATAGACATCGATCCCAACATGGTTGGTCGCACGCATCGTGCGGATATCGGCATCGTCAGCGATGCCAAGACGGCATTGGCAGCGCTCAATAGCGGGCTGCAAGACGTGTCGCCAAACGATGGACAGTTCAACGAAACGGTCTGGGAAGCACGCGACGGGGTTCATCGCGCGATGCGCAAGCGCTTGGGTCCGGACTACGCGGCCATGATGGACTGCATGCGCGACAAACTGCCACGCGATGGATTGTGGTTGCGCGATTCGACGATCGCCGCGTACAACTTCGGCAATCAACTTTTCCCGATCTACGCGCCGCGCACTTCGATCAATCCGTCTTCTGGCGCCATCGGTCCCGGCTTGCCGTTGGCGATCGGCGCCGCGATCGCGACCAACAAGCAAACGTTGCTGATGCATGGCGACGGGGGTTTCATGTTTCACGCCACGGAACTGGCCACCGCTGCGCAATACGATGTGCCGCTCGTCGTATGCGTGTTCAACGATGCAGGTTACGGTGTGCTCAGGTGGCTGCAAGACGTTCGTTTCGGCCGTATCAACGAAACCGATCTCGGCAAAATGGATTTCGTGGCGATGGGTCAGAGCATGGGCGTGCCCGGTCAACGTGTAGAAAACATGGAGGAATTCGACGCGGCGCTTTCAGTCGGCATGGATGCCCAAGGTCCTTACCTGATCGATATCGACATGGAGCACTTTGCACCTATGGAGATTTCCATCATGCCGAAGAAGAAATAGTGTCGATTCGACTCGAAAAACCCTGGCAAGCCTTGGAGCGACTGGACGATTTGCCGGGACATCTTGGCGTTTTTCAGTTGGGTAACGCCGATGGCGAGGTGCAGTTCATCGGTTACGCGGGCGGTAGAAGTCAGTATGGACTGCGAAGCGCAATACCCGATGCGGTTGCCAATGTTGCAACCGCTACGAGTTACCGATTGGAAATCACCGCCGCATACCTCACGCGTTATCAAGAACTCTTGATGGTGCACCAGGCAGATCATGGGCGACTGCCAAGCGCCAACGATCCCGTAGACAACCTCGGTCGGCTGAGCCCCGCGTAACGATGGACCTCAGTCTCTCCGAAGAGCAAGAGATGATCGTTGGCATGGTTCGGCGTTTCGTCCGCGAGGAAATCGTGCCGCTCGAGCTGAATCTAGACCCCGACGCCGATACGCTTGCCCCTGATGACAGAGCCCGCTTGACCGAGAAGACCAAGGCGATGGGTCTGTACGGGTTGGGCATACCGCCCGAGTTCGGCGGCCCCGAGATCGATTTGGTCACCCGCACGCTAATCGCCATCGAGATCAGCCAGCATCGCGCCGGGTTGTACGCGCCCTGTTACGGCGTGTTCGGTGGCGCCGGTCTTGCCCAGCTGTTTGAAGCCACCGACGATCAAAAAGAACGCTACCTCTATCCGACTCTGCGGGGCGAAAAGAGAGGGTTTTTCGGTCTTACCGAACCTTCCGGCGGTAGCGATCCGGCTCGCGCGATACAGACCAAGGCGGTGCGGGACGGTGATGATTGGATCATCAACGGCGGCAAGATTTTCATCAGCGGTGCAGACAAGGCCGACTACGGGCTGGTATTTGCGCGCACAGACAAAGACAAGGGTCGTAACGGCGTGACCTGTTTCATCGTCGATACGGATACGCCGGGATTTCACGTCCGGCGCGTCGTACATACGTTGCGGTCTGCGCATTACGCGACCGAACTGCAGTTCGAAGACATGCGAGTGCCGGCAAGCAACGTCTTGGGAGAAGTGAATCGAGGCTTCGCGATTGCCACTGATCGGCTCACGAGTCAACGCATTCCCTATGCGGCGGGCTGTGTCGGTGTAGCGATCAAGGCCCACGAGATGGCGCTTGAGTACGTGCCTCAACGGGAGACCTTTGGCGCGCCGCTATCGTCTCGTCAGGCGATCCAATGGATGCTCGTCGACAACGAGATCGACATCAAACAAGCGAGGTGGTTTACGCTGGAAGCCGCCGATCGCGCCCAGCGAGGCGAGTCGTTTCGTAAGGAAGCGGCCATGGCAAAACTTGTCGCCACCGAAGCCGGTGGACGGGTCGTGGATCGCTGTATGCAGATGTTCGGCGGCTATGGCGTCACGAAGGACTTTCCGTTCGAGCGCTGGTATCGAGAAATGCGCATACGCCGCATTGGCGAAGGGCCAAGCGAGGTACAGCGTCATATCATTGCGAGAGATATCCTAGGCGCGTCGTTGCGCTGAAACCAAAACGGCCCGACCGTAGGAGCTAGCCTACCGGGGCGTTTGCAACTTTCGTACGTAGGCGACCAAGTCAGCTACTTCCTCCTCCGAAAGCTGCGCCCAAGGTGGCATCAGCGTCGAACCACCGTAGGCAGCGGTGCCGTTCTTGATTACGTTGGCGATGTCCTGATCCGTGCCTTTTTGCCAATCGGCATCCGTGTCGAACTTGAACGCGTTCTTTGTAAACGGACGGGGTTTTATCAGCGACTCCGGTAACGCGTCACCGTCACCAAGGCCTTCCGGGCCGTGGCACGTTTGACATAGAGAGTCGTAGAGCTGCCTGCCGTCTGCAATGGCCGTTGTGGGCGCAATCGTCAACAAGAAAAACAGCGCTACGAAGGCATGGTGCACTGTTACGACCCTCCTTTTTCTATTTCAAACTCCAATACGACAACCTCGAAATATTCCAGATCGACAATTCCGTTCGTCGTATAGGTTTCGCCGTTGGCGTGCACCGTCACCGCGTATGCGGCCGGTGCCGGGCTCTGCTCCCCGTCGCAGCGCTGAGGGTGGTCGACGCCCACACGATACCTGCCAGGCCAAGGGTCGGGGAAGCGTATTTCTTCGATGCGCGGTCCTGGCGTGTCACAACGCACGTCGGCCTCGATAATCCCGCCGGTGCCTGATTCGTGCCGCGCGAAGTACACGGTATCGAGCAACGGATCGGTAACGTAAAGGTCGAGGTCGGCTTCTTCGCCGAACGCGAGTCGCACGACGATGCCCGTCGACCCGTCAGCGGGCGACGCTTCGAAGTTATCCGCTAGCGCCTGCGCCTGTGCTTTTAAGGTGGCGAGCTGAACGTCCGATAGCGCCGGCTTGGCACACCCGCCCATCGCCAGTGCAAGGGACCCAGTCAGAGCAAACGGCAGCACCAGGCGGATAGCGGGTACCCAACCCCACCTCATTGTCCCCCCGAAACCTCGGAGGTCGGCGTGCCCCGCGGGCTAAGACGCAACACCCGTGGAATACCGGTCTCGATTTGCCAAGCGGGTACGTTGGAATTGCTGGTCCACACGCGACCTTCGGAATCGAAGTCGATATCGCGCGTGTAGGTGACCTGCGTGGGCAGCGGGTAGATCGTGAATACTTCACTCGCGGTGTCGAAACTGATCAGCGTGTCGCTGTTGGTTCCGCAAATCCAGACGGTATCGGTCCGACGATCGACGTTCAAGGAGTATGGGGTTTCTGTTCCCAAGGGTTCGGTGGGCATCGTGTAACTCTGGAATTCCAGGGTCTCGGGGTTGAACTTTGATATGAGGTTGGACGAAAAACCGGGAATCCAAAGATTGCCTTTAGAGTCGAAACGCATGCGTCGCGGGGCGGTAAACGGTGTATCGATCATGGCCACTTCGAACGTTTCGGGGTCGATGCGCCCGATTCGATGCGCGTTCAGTTGGCTGAACCAGATGTCTCCGTTCGGAGCGATGTCGATACCGTAGGGCACGGGTCCTACACCTTCGCCCCCGCCAGCACCCAAGGCCCCGCTCAAGTCGATGTACTGGCTGAGCCAGATGAATGCCGGAATCATGCGCAGCATGACCGCCTCGCCGAAGCTGCGCGCCGGTACACGAATCGTCTCGTGTTGACCGCTGTCCGGATCGTACATGCCGACGTGGTTGGATCCGGCGATCGTGTACCACACCCGGTCCCGATCATCGATTCGCAGTGTGTGTGGATAGATGCCACCGGGCAATGGTTCGATCGTGAAGGAGTCGTCGCTGGGGTCGAATTTCGCCAACCGGTTGCCCGTCGCCAGGGTAATCCAAATCGCGCCTTTGCTGTCCGCTTGTAGCGAATGCGGCCCGACGTGCATTTCCGAGTTGGACGGCAGTGCGGCCAACCCCATGACACCGCCCAGTGGGACGTCTTCCCGTGGAATGCTGAACCATTCGCGGCTGCCGCCGGGGACACCTGGATCCAGGCGAAATAGCGTATCGGTCGTCATGTCGACAGAATAGATATCGCCGCTGGGGTGCACGATCATGTCGTGTTGCATGGAAGAGCGACCACCGAGTTGAAATTCGTCGACGACCGCCTGACGAACGTTCTCGGAAGGCGGCGGCGCGAAATCCGGGTCTTGCCAACCTTCGGTTAGTGCGGGAACGGCGGTTGCGGGGTCGTAGGCTGTGTTGAAAAGCTCCGGCACGCGCTCGCGTAGATCCTCATCGAGGCCTGCGCCCATCCGGGCCATCAGCGCCAAGATTTTGGACCACTCTTCGGGGTCGCGTTGCAGGCGTGTCGCCGGATTGCCTTGCTGGTGGCAGAACGTGCATTGCCTAACGAACTGTTCGCGATCGTGTTCCGATTCCAGTTTGTTCAGCAAGAGTTCGTACCAATGATTCGCTGGTAATTGCGCGGCGACGAGTGCCGGGTCGGTGTGCCGTACCATCGTGAAGTCCAGCGGCGTGAGTTCGTCTGCCGCGGTCATGTGACCACCGGAGCGGACGTCGTGCCAACCGATGCGCCGAACGCGAATGAGATGGTCGGTCGACTCGGGCAATCCGGTGAGTTCGAAACCACCCTGATCGTTGGTGAACACGGTTCTCTCTTGAAACGGCGTACTGAAACGCGCCGTGACCATTGCCCCCACGATGGGCTCGCCGGCCTCGTCCAACACGCTACCTTGAAACCCGGCAGCGTGGGTGACGCTACCCAGCACGCTGCCGACCAGCAGCAGCACTTTCGTAAAACGCAAACCGTTCATCATTTCTACCTTGGCCATGACCGCGGTCGAATCTACTGCGCTTCACGCTCAAACACCAGCTTGCAAGGCTTGGCAAAAGGCGGGCAGACGTTCGTCGACGAGTTCGGGGTACTCCAGGGGAGGTTTCAACCGCCGGCGTAGCGCTGAGCGATGTCGGCGAGGCCCTGGTTTCGGGTCTCGGCGTCGAGCCACCGGCCACGAACCATGACGCCGCGAATGGTTTGCGTGTGCTCGATACGTTGGAGCGGATTACGTTCTACCAAGACGAGATCCGCGGCGAGGCCCGATCGCAACTGACCGAATTCGTCCTGTAGGCGGAAGAATCGCGCGGCGTCGACGGTGCCGGTTGCAATGGCGTCATAAGGACTGAGGCCGGCGGCGACGATGGATTGCAGTTCGCGGTGGATGGAAAAGCCGGGCACGTTGAATATCTGCGGCGAATCGGAACCGAGCAGTAGCCCGACCCCGCCTTCGTGCAAGCCGTTGATGATAGAGGCTCGCAGACCCAGCAGGGCCGCACCGGCATCGCGATTGCCGCCTCGGCTACCTATCGCTCGACGATAGTTGGCGAGCAGTCGCGGCGGCAGGTAGCGGATTTCGTGGCGACTGGTTAGTTCGTCGACGTCGCCGGCGAAGTTCTCCAACAACGTTTGTGTCGGTACGACCCAGGCGTTGGCTTTACGCGTTCGTGCCACAAGCTCGGGCAATAGATTCATATCGACTTGATCAACGAGACCGACGCCGAACGAGGAACGATACCCGGCCGTTTCCGGGCCGACGTCCGGTACCAATGCGCGAACGTAGCCATCCACGTGATCAACCGTGCGTTGCCCTTTCGACAATGCGTGGCGCAGGCCCACCTCCGGCGGTACATGCCCTGCGAAATCGATGCCGAGCTCGTGCGCCGTGTCGGCCATCGCATCGTATTCGGCGCGCGTGAGTCCCGGGTGAACCTTGAGGAAATCGAATCCTGCCTGCTGCTGTGAACGCACCATCGCTGCCGCTTGCTCCGGACTCGATACCGAATTGCCGTTGAAGGATGGTCCCGACGTGATGATCCGAGGACCCAGAACCTCATGCTTCTCAATCTGTTGCTGCAACGACAGGTGTTCGGCGTGTCCCAACATGCTGCGCGCCGTCGTCACACCGTTGGCGACCCATAGAAACAGCACGTCATCGCGATACTGGCGGCTTTGGCTGGGTTGCGGGACGTGGGCGTGCATCTCGGCCAGACCCGGCATCAAGTAGCCCCCTTGCATGTCGATGCGGGTTGCGCCATCTGCTGTGAGTTCAGGCCCGACGGCGGCAATGCGGTCGCCGTCCACGAGCAAGTCGCTCGCGACGATTTTCTCGCCCGTCATCGTCACAAGATAGCCGTTGGTGAACAGATATCGCTCGGCGTGGGTGACGCCGGCAATGAGCGACAGCATGAACACTCCAATGGTCTTGGTACGCATGCGTTGCTTCCCCCAGGTCGAATGAGGTCGGCTCAAGAGTAGCTGACCCCCATGCCGGCTCGTACGTCGTTGTTCACGCCATACGGCGCGATGGGGTAGCGAAGCCCGTTGCCCGACAGCGCTTCGAGGCCGGCGATGGTCTTGGGCAGGAACTTGGGCGGTAATGCCATCAGCAACTCGTCTTCCATGACCCCGCCATAACGGCGTTCGGCGAAGCAGGGAATCGACAGGCTCGGTTCACCGGTTGACAGCGCGCGCCCCCAAGAATCAGCGCACGACGATTCGCCGACGCAACCCCATTCGAGCTTCTCATATCCGGTCCATTGCAAACCGTTGATGAACAGGATCATCTGCGCAGGTGTGGCATAGATGAGGCAAATGTCGGGCGGGTTGAGCCTTCCACTTGCCAACGGACTCACCGCCATGGCTTCGTACTTGCCGAACGGGACGACGTCCATCGCCCGTTGGTGGGCGCCAGCTTCACTGGCATTTTCGTACCAGACACCGGCCATCCGGTCACCGGACAGCCATTCATCGGAACGCGGATGTAGGCCAATCACCGTGGTGCATTGAGCGCCCACCAAGTCAGCCGCGGTGATCCCTACCGTCCAACCGTTGCGGCTGGCCTGGCCAACGATCTGATCCGTGGTATGAATGGCGGAAGGACGCCGGATGCGCGGTATCGACTGCATTTCTTCTTCGGTTGCAAACAACTTCATGCCGATCGGCGTTGTGCGCAACCGCAGCAGCCGGTTCAACCCATCGACTAAGTGCGGCCAGTCGAAGCTGGTGTGTTCGCTTGCGATCAGTTCACTCATTGGTTTCTCCGGTGGCGGCATTGAGATTGTGCGGCTGGTGCATCGTGATGACCCCCCGTTTCCTTCAAGCGCATGAACTTACAAGCCAATTTACCCGATTAATTGAGCGAGTGGCAGCGGCGGGGGATTCGTCTATGATCTCGACGGTTTTTTTGTCGCTGAGAATCGCAGGGATGAGCGGGCTCAAAGGCTTTCTAATCTTCCTAGGCGCGATCGTGCTGCTCGGTGCGATCGTTGTCTGGTGGATCGGACCACAACTGCTTGCGCTCGCGTTCGATGAGGATCAGCGTTCCAAACCGTTGACGGTGCTACACCTTTCCGACTACCGGCCGGCCCAACAGTCCCTGTTCCTTGCCCGTTACGAAACACCGTTGCTCGACTATCTGCGCGCAGAAGGTGTCGCTCTAGGTTGGCACGCTACGCTCGAGCACACCGCACAGGGCCGTGTGATGGATGAGTGGAAGCGCTTGCACCAGCTGCGTTTCAACGAGGCAGCCGAATTCATACAGATGGTGACAAGTAGCGAGTTTCGCGGGTTGTCATCGAGCGACGTGGTTTATCGCCGACTTGTTTTGGGCGCGCAGGGAGACTTGCCCGACGTCACCGCCCCGGCGGTAGTGCTCATATTGTTACAAAGCCGTGATGCAACCCCGGGTGATCTGACTCGGCTCACGGCAAATCTCGACACCTACCGAGGCGAGGTGGTTTGGGACACCCCGGTCGAGGTGTTCGAAATTGGCGCGCCGGAGAATTGGGACCGCGTGGTGGCTATCGGCTTCGCCACCATCCCGGACGCCGACGGTTGGTTGCGCGACCCGGGATCGGTGACCGAGCGAGCGCTGGCGGCGGCGCGTCATGCACGGATGGTAATGCTTTTGTTGTCTACCCAGAAGTGAAACGGCTAAGGTTGGCTTGTCAGTGTTCGCCTCGTAGCGGTTTAAGCGCAGCGGACACTGAAATGATCCTCAGCGTATGAGAGCGGTAACGCTTTACCAAAAGTAATGACCATTTACGTCACGAGCTTGTTCGAGATGCCACACTACGTGCGGACCTTGCAGCCGAGTCATCTCATCTCGATCATCCAACCCGAATTTCAGCCGGACACCCCGCCTGAGATTGCCCCCACGAACCACCTACGCGTGCAGGTCCATGACATCTCGGAACCGGCGGCGGGTTTCATTCCTCCTGGCGAGAGCCACATCCGGGAGCTGATCGATTTCTTGCACCGTTGGCAGACGGATACGCCTTTGCTCGTTCACTGCTATGCGGGTATCAGCCGCTCGACAGCAGCGGCGTTGATCGCCAGGGTGGTGAAGACCGGCAACGCGCTCGATGCAGCGTTGGCGTTGCGCCGCGCGGCGCCTCACGCCAAACCCAATGCGCTGATTGTGGCTCTAGCGGACGACATTCTCGGTCTTGAAGGCTGCTTGATCGAAGCGAGGCGAGCTATGGGCAAGGGCGTGCTCGCCGAAGAGGGCACACTCGTTGAGTTGTCCGTAACCGGGTAGTCTCTGTCCTCTCCCCTAATGGGAGGGCGAGGAGACCATCATGACTTACGACCAAGCTACCACGCGAGAGGTGCTCGACGGCGTCAAGGCATCCGGACGCACGGCGCTCAATGCCGCGGAAGCAAAACGCGTTGCCGGGGCTTACCACATTCCGACCCCGCGCGAGGGACTTGCGACTTCCGCGGAGGAAGTTGTAAGGCTCGCGAACGACATCGGCTATCCGGTGGTCATGAAGATCGAGTCGCCCGATATCCTGCACAAAACAGACGCTGGCTGCGTCCTGAGGGACGTCATTGACGCTCCTGCTGCCGAGGCCGCGTACCACAGCATTCGCGACAACGCCAGATCGTACGATGCCGACGCTACGATTAGCGGTATGCAAGTGCAGCAGCAGCTACCTGCTTCGCAAGAAGTCATCGTCGGTGCTGCCACCGATCCCGCGTTCGGCAAGCTGGTCGCTTTCGGTTTGGGCGGCGTGTTGGTAGAAGTCCTGAAGGACGTCACGTTTCGCTTGGCCCCCACTTCCCACGAGCAAGCCGCGGGGATGCTCGACGACATTGCCGGCTCAGCAGTCTTGAACGGCGTGCGCGGCGCGCCCCCCGTCGACCGTAACGCGCTCGCTTCATTGATCGAAAACGTCAGCGCGCTGGTCACCGACTTTCCGGAGATCAGCGAGATGGACCTGAACCCCGTGTTCGTGAGCGCCGAGGGGGTGGCCGCCGTGGACGTTCGAATACTCTGCAGCTTCGAACCTCTTGTGCCCCGATATCGACCTTCGCACGACGACATATTGAGCGCCATGAAGCGCATCATGCAGCCCGATGCTGTCGCGGTCATCGGCGCCTCTGCGCAGGACGGCAAGATCGGCAACTCGGTCATGCGCAACCTGATCGATGGCGGTTATGCAGGGGACCTCTACCCCATTCATCCCAAAGCCGACGTGATCCTCGACCGCCAGTGCTACAAAAGTGTGGTGGACGTGCCCGGCAGCATCGACATCGCCATATTCTGCATCCCCGCCCGGTTCGTTGCAGAAGTCATCGCCGAGTGCGGCCAGAAAAAAATAGCCGGCGCGATCTTGATTCCTTCCGGGTTTGCCGAAGTCGGCGAGCACGCGTTGCAAGACGAGATCGTCAAGGTCGCGCGCGAGAGCAACGTGCGCTTGATGGGTCCCAACATCTACGGTTTCTACTACACGCACCAGAACCTATGCGCCACGTTCTGCACGCCATACAACGAGAAAGGCAAGGTCGCGCTTTCATCGCAAAGCGGCGGTGTCGGCATGGCGATCATCGGCTTCAGCCGCTCCGCCAAGATGGGCGTTTCTGCGATCGTCGGCCTGGGCAACAAGTCCGACATCGACGAAGACGATCTGTTGACATTCTTCGAGCAGGACCCAAACACCGAAGTCATCGCCATGCACGTAGAAGATTTAAAGGACGGCCGCGCGTTCGCGGAAGTTGCAGAGCGGGTATCGAAAAAGAAGCCTATCGTGATGCTGAAAGCCGGGCGCACGAGCACGGGCGCGAAAGCCGCTAAATCGCACACGGGTGCGTTGGCCGGTGACGACCGCGTCTACGATGCAGTGCTGCGTCAGTGCGGTGTCATCAGGGCCAAAAGCTTGAATGACATGCTGGAGTTCGCCCGCGGGCTGCAAGTGCTGCCGACGCCCAAGGGTGAAAACGTGGTCATACTGACCGGCGCAGGTGGCTCCGGCGTGCTGCTGGCCGACGCTTGTGTGGATAACGACTTGTCGCTGATGACGATGCCGGACGATCTGGACGCAGCCTTCAAGGCATTCATTCCGCCGTTCGGCGCGTCGGGAAACCCAGTGGACATTACGGGCGGAGAGCCGCCTTCGACCTATCGCAGCACCATCGATCTGGCACTGAACGACGAGCGGGTGCACGCGCTGATCCTCGGTTACTGGCACACGATCATCACGCCGCCGATGGTATTCGCCGAGCTCCTCGGCGAGGCGGTGATCGAGGCGCGCGCAAAGGGCATCGACAAGTGTGTGGTTGCATCGCTAGTCGGTGACGTCGAGATCGAGCAGGCCTGTGAGTATTTACTGGATCGCAAAATACTTGCGTATCCTTACACGGCCGAGAAGCCCGTAGAGGTACTCGGCGCGAAGTACCGTTGGGCGAGGGCAGCCGGATTGCTGTAGGGGCATTCCTGTTCACGGAGCCTCGTCGACGTCCGCGGCTGCCTGGCTGGCGTTCCAATGAAATATGCGCGCGGTGTTGAACTGGTCAGTTTCACCCAGGTTGGGATAGGTCGCGGCTTCCAGTGCGGTAACCTTCCGATAGCCTGGCTCCGGTAGTTCGGTGACGCGCGAATAAGTGAACGCGAGCAAGATCAAGAAGCCATCCATGGGAGCGTTAGCTTCAGGCGGGTCGCCTAACCTGCGTATGGGGGAAGCGGACATCAGGTTGTGCACCGCACCAGGCGGCTCCGGCCAACAGCGGCCGTTCATTCCTAAAAAGCTTTTTCGCCTTTTTTGTAATAAATTCCGATCAGCATCGTATAACCGTATGAATGATCGGAATTTGTAGTGGCGAGAAACGCAGCCTTCGAGGTTCTCTACAGAGACTACTACGTTCGAGTGTTCGGGCTGTGCCGCCGATTGTTGAATTCCAGCGAATTGGCGGAGGATGCCGCCCAGGAAGCGTTTATGAGAGCGTACAAGAACTTTCGCAAGTACAACATTGAACAGCCGTTTTGGCAGTGGATTGCCTCGATTGCAAACAATCACTGTATAGACCTGCTGCGTCAACAAACCCGGACCGATGCGCTCTTTGGTGACGAAGCTGTCGAACTCGAACAGCTCGCTGCCTCGGATACGCCTGTGCTGAGTGACCTCATTTCGTTTGAAGAAGCTGACTCCCTGAACGGGGCGGTCGCGAATTTGTGCGCGAAATATCGGGTACCTCTGGTGCTCGCATACTTTAATCAGTTCAGCTACGACGAGATCGCCGAACAGCTGAATATCGGCCGCAATCACGTCGGGGTTCTGCTGCTTCGCGCCAAACAACGGCTGAGGGCCGATCTTGTCAGCGAAGGTGGGGAGGGCGTTCAATGACCCATCCCACCCAACTGCAGTTGTCGATGCACGCGGACAACGCACTGTCTGCGGACGAAGCCATCACCGTCACAGAGCACGTCGAATTGTGTACGACATGCCAGGCAACGTTGGCCGCGGTTCGAGATGAGGTACGGTTCATTGCCTCGGCACTGCAAATTGAAGCTCCCGAAGAGCCTTGGGAAGTGGCGGTGCCTAAGTTTTCCCGGTCAATGAGCCTGCGTGGATTCGCGCTTGCGAACCTGGGGACGGGTTTGGTGATCTGGCTGGCCCAGTTTTTGTGGAAGACCCTATTCGGTGAGCTAATCGTGAACGCGACCACCTGGGTTACATCCATATACCTGCCCGACATTTACGCAATGACGAGCGCCGCAGCACTACATTTATTGGAAGAAGGAACGACCATGTTCGATGCATATCTTGGTTTTGTTGTCGTGAGTTTGTTTACTGTCGCTGTACTGTGGTTCCTGCTGATGTACCGTAAGACTCGCGCCACTATGGGCATATGTTTGCTCATGGTCACGGTCGGCACAATGGTGGTCCCCGCGCCGGCAAATGCGCTAGACATCAGGCGGGACACAGACGTGGTGACCATCGCCAAATCCGAAACCATCGATGACACGCTCCTCGTTGCGGCCGAAACCGTGTTGATTGAGGGCGTAATCACCGGAGACTTAGTGGCGGTGGGGCGCAGGATCGACATTTCCGGGTCTGTTGAAGGTAATGTGTTGGCGTTTGCAGAGTCGGTAACCGTAAGTGGCAAGGTGGGTGGTTTCGCGTTGGGCGCCGCCTCGTCGTATGACCTTCGCGGCGCAACGGTGGGTGGCGATTTATGGATTGCGGGCGAAATGGTCGGCATCGATGACGAGGCCCGTGTCGGCAGAAATGCGACCGTGGGTGCTCAAACCATTTCCGTCGAAGGCTTTGTTGCGAAAGATCTGTATGCGTTTGCAGAAACTGTCGAACTAAGCGGCGTGCTGGGCGAAGACCTGGAAGTGATCGCCGACCGCGTGAGGTTACTCGGCGAAGCTCAAGTGGGAGGCAATGTACGTTTTCGCTCCGGCAACGAAGATAGATTGCACCGCGCAGAGACCGTTCGAGTAGACGGAGACGTGGAATTCTTAGATATGCCTGAAGGGTTCGAGGACCGGAGCCGATATGCCACCGTTGAATTCTACCTGTGGCAAGTCGCGCGATTGATCGGCGCGTTTCTCGTAGGTTTGGCTTTTCTATGGTTCGTGCCCGGTTATCGTTCCGTGTCGATAGGTGCCGGCGTCGATGCATTGAAAACAGCTGGTGTTGGATTCCTTATCATGGTCAGCGTGCCGATTATGGCGGTGTTGGTGGCATTCACGTTAGTTGGGCTGCCGCTGTCGTTCATTGCCATCGCTGCTTGGTTGCTGAGCCTCTACTTGGCCAAGATCGTCGTCGGTGCTGTCGTCGGCCGAATGTTGCTGAGCCAAAGCGGTAGCCTTCCATGGACGCTGCTGGCGGGGTTGGCCATCATCATCGTTGCGGTGAACTTGCCGTTCATCGGCGGAATCAT
>JAPUIA010000143.1 GCA_027297435.1 Gammaproteobacteria bacterium
CCGCTGCGGTATTTCGACAATTCACCGATCAAAAAGGGCTATATCCTGTTGCCGGAATTCCAAGCGCTGGAAGACACAGAGTTACGTGCCTATCTCGGACAGTGCACGGCTCATGCGGCTTCTACTGACACATAGCTGTCAGTAGGGCTGGTGCAAGATGAACCAGAACAGATCCAAGGAGAACGATATGACAACCACAGGACGCTGTCTGTGCGGTGCCGTCACCTATACCGCAGACGACATTGATACCGCCGTTCACAGCTGCCACTGCTCGATGTGCCGCACATGGTCCGGCGGGCCGGCATTCGCGGTCGGCGTGGGCAGCGTGAGGTTCGATGGCGAAGACAACATCACGCGATTTGACTCCTCAGCGTGGGCCGAGCGTGGATTTTGCAATCGCTGCGGTACCAACCTCTTCTATCGATTGAAAGAAGCGGATCACTACGTGCTGTGGATGGGCACTTTCGACGAACAGGCGGCATTCAAACTCGCCGGTGAAATTTACATCGACGAGAAACCCGAAGCCTACGACCTGGCGGGTGATCATCCACGATTGACGGGCGCTGAATTTATGGCATCGTTGCAGCAAAGCGACTAGAGATAGACATCAACCGGCAAACGCTCGCGCGAGAAATCCGTAACGTCTCCAGGCTGACCGGCTCCTTTACGTTGCGTTCCGGCAAGGTGTCGGACACCTACTTCGACAAATACCGGTTCGAATCGGACCCACGGCTTCTGCGATCAATCGCCGAACTCATGATGGACCACATTCCCCAGGATGCGGAGGTGCTGTGCGGGATGGAGTTGGGCGGCATTCCGATCGCGACGGTGTTGAGCCAACTCAGCGGGTTGCCTGCCGCGTTCATCCGCAAGTTCCGCAAGTCCTATGGCACCTGCCAATACGCCGAAGGAGCAAACATCATCGACAAACGTATCGTGCTGATCGAGGATGTCGTGTCGAGCGGCGGCGCCATTCTCGACGCGGCGTCGATGCTCGAGGCTGACCGGATCACGGCCCGTACCGCTATTTGCGTCATTGACCGACAGTCCGGCGGCTTCGAAGCCCTCTCCCAGGCCGGCGTCGAGCTTCGCGCCCTATTCACAATGCAAGAGATAGAGAGTGCCGTTACATGAAGTTCGCGATCTCGACCCTTGTCGCCGTTCATCTCGTTGCTTCGATCTGGCATGGCAACGCGCACTCGGCGCTTGGGATCGATCTCAGCACCTTCCAGACGCTGTTTGTCTACGTGGTCATCCTCGCCGCGCCTATCGCAAGCGCCGTCATCGTCTGGACACGATTTGCGTTGCTCGGTGCAAGTCTTTTCGCCTTATCCATGACCGGGGCACTCGTGTTCGGGGTTTACTACCACTACGTTCACGTGTCCCCTGACAACATCGCACACCTTCCAGCGGGTCCAATGGCCGCGCAAGTGCAGTTCATTCAAAGCGCGGCTTTGATCGCCATTATCGAACTGTTGTCGGCGCTCGTCGGATGCTTCGCGGCGGGTCAAACCTATACGAGCGCCAGCAACGATTAGACGGTTTGGACGTGATGGCTGCGCTCGGAACTCCGGACTTAAGACGCCTTTCACCTGGAGGCGTCGATACTTACACTATCGACCTAGTCAATGCCTTGGGGGGCTGGTGATGTTTTTGATTCTGCGTACCGTTTTACTGCTTTTGGCCGTTCTACCCGTGACCGCGTTGGGGGTCATCCATGACCCGCGTGCCATCTCCGCCGATCCGGCCAACGCGTCTGCGCCCATAGCGCCCCGGCTCGACGGGCTTGGCGACTACAGTCACCCGGTAACGACCGACAACCCTGATTCGCAGTATTTTTTCGATCAAGGATTGCGCCTGACCTACGGTTTCAACCACTCCGAAGCCCTCCGCAGTTTCAAAGAAGCGGCACGGCTCGATCCGAACAACGCCATGGCGTACTGGGGTTGGGCGCTCGTTCTCGGCCCCAACATCAATTTACCCATGCAACCCGCGGTTGCCGAGCAAGCGTTTGAAGCGATGCAGACAGCGGTATCGCTAAAAGGGCGGGTTAGCGAACCGGAAGCGGCCTACATCGACGCCCTCGCCGTCCGTTACGCA
The DNA here is from genome assembly GCA_027297435.1 of Gammaproteobacteria bacterium. Lineage (GTDB taxonomy): Bacteria > Pseudomonadota > Gammaproteobacteria > Pseudomonadales > Azotimanducaceae > Azophilus. The sequence goes on from JAPUIA010000143.1 coordinate 2,101, forward strand.
CCCGTGGCGCCGAATGACCGAAGTTCCCTGGACCTCGCCTACGTCGACGCGATGGCAGATCTTGTCGCTGCCTATCCCGACGATCTGGATGCGGCCACCTTTTACGGTGCGGCACTGATGAACCTTTCGCCCTGGGACTATTGGCAGGGCGACGGCCGGCCCAAGGAGAATACCAAGAACATCATGGCAACCTTCGAGTCGGTAATAGACCGCAATCCGAGCCATCCGGGCGCCATCCACTATTACATTCACACCGTGGAGGTCGCTCATCCGGAGCGCGCTGAAGCGCCCGCCGACATCCTACTGGGCCTGATGCCGGGCGCCGGCCATATGGTGCACATGCCGTCCCACATCTACATGCGGGTCGGACGCTACGCTGACGCGTTCGCATCCAATCGCCGGGCCTCGGACGCAGATGCCGGTTACATCGCCCAATGTAACGCGCAGGGCATCTATCCTCTCAACTACTACCCGCACAACCTGCACTTCTTGGTCTGGTCCGCCATGTTTCAGGGGCGCAGCCAAGCGGCCCTTGCCGGTGCGCGTGAAGTACAGAGCAAAATTCCGCGGGACATGGGCAACCTCTTCGGGATCTTCGAGACCTTTCTGTCCCAACCGCTCTACGTCATGGTGCGCTTCGGCCAATGGGAGGCTGCGTTAGCCGAGCCCCAACCGGCCGAGCACTATCGATTCATGAATGGTGTGTGGCACTACATGCGCGGCATGGCCTATTCAAACACCAACCAGGCGCGCGCGGCGCGGCGGGAACTCGCACGCCTGCGCTCACTGCGCAACAGGCTCACCGACGAATACGTCATAGGATTCGGTACAGCGCCGAGGCTGTTGACGATCGCTGAGCAGTTACTGGCCGGCGACATCGCCGCTCAGCGCAAAGACTATGACGAAGCCATACCCCACCTCGATCGAGCGGTGAGGCTAGAAGACTCGCTTCGCTATTCCGAGCCACCCGATTGGTACTTTCCGACCCGCCACATATTGGGCGCCTTACTGTTGGATGCTGGTTATCCAAGCGAAGCGGAAGCCGTTTACTGGCAAGACCTGAAAAAGTACCCCGAAAATGGTTACGCGCTGCTCGGGTTGCAGCAGGCCCTTGAAGCGCAGGGAAACACTGCGGCCGCGACTCAGCTCGCAACTCGATTCAAGGCAGCTTGGTCTGAGGCGGAT
>JAPUIA010000144.1 GCA_027297435.1 Gammaproteobacteria bacterium
ATGACAATGCCGGGCATTGCCATGGGTACACATGAAGCATTGACTATCGCACCAGCATTGCCGAATGATGCCCCGGCACAAGGGCCTTCCCGGTCGACAAGCGTGACACGATGTCCATCTTGTTGTAGCGCCAGTGCGGCAGACGCACCGACGATACCGGCTCCGACGACGACTATTGAGAGTTCAGACAAGATGTCGGTCAGCAATAGTTAGCAGCGGGAACAGACATAATCCCTGCCAGTCAGTTCGAGGTGGCTCTACTAACTCGGTCACTGCAGGAAGAGGGTTGCCGGATGCTCCAACAGGGCTTTCACCCGTTGCACCATCGATGCGGCATCGAAACCGTCGACGAATCTATGATCGAAGGAAGACGACAGGTTCATCATCAGCCTAACGGTCACGGTATCGTCGACAACGACGGGTCGCTTGACCGCTTTGTTGACACCGACGATGGCCACCTCGGGATAGTTGATCACCGGTGTGGTGACGATACCGCCCAGCTTGCCGAGGCTGGTGACGGTGATGGTAGAGCCGGAGAGATCTCTGGCTTCGAGCGTGTTGTTGCGGGCGCCGTCCGCTGCGTCTGCAATCGCCGCCGCGAGCGACCACAGATCGTGCCGTTCCAGATTCCTGATGACGGGTACCTTCAAGCCGTCCGGGGTTTGGGTGGCGATGCCGAGATGGACATTGCGGTAGCGTTTGATCACGCCGGATTCCACGTCGAACGTAGCGTTGCACTGTGGGAACTCTCCCACGGCGCGCAAGACTGCGAGACAGACGAACGCCAAGAGACTCACTCTGGATCTGTCGGCGTGCTCTTGATTAAGATGACGTTGCAGCGCGTCCACTTCCGTTACGTCGATCTCTTCGACATAGGTAAAGTGCGGAATCTCGGCTTTGCTCTGAGCCATGCGCCGGGCGATAACGCGCCGCACACCGATGACCTTGATCTCTTCGATCTCGTCTTTGTCCGCGGCGTACGCTGTGGAACCTTGCAGTGGTTGACCGGCCGGTGCCGGGTTCCGTGCGATGTACGCATCCAGATCAGTCTTGAGGATGCGACCTCGTGGGCCGGTACCAGGAATCTCAGCGAGATCGATGCCGTTTTCTTGCGCTCGCCGGCGGATAGCGGGAGACGTGATGACTTTGGTGGTCGTCCGCGCGGCGGCCGACACCGTTTCGGCAGATTTGCGTGCAGGCGTCGCCATAGCTTCGAGGGGTGGTCGCTCGGTGTGGGGTTCGGTGGCTTTCGGTGCGGGGGGCACCGGCAATGTCTGCGCTTCGCTTTCGATTCGAAAGGCTGCCAGCTCCGCACCGACCGCGACCATGTCGCCGGGCTCACCTGTAGTGCGGAGAACGACACCGGTGACGGGAGCCGGGACGTCGATATTGGCTTTGTCGGTCAGGACATCGGCGATGATATCGCCTTCTGCCACTACATCGCCGGGCTTGACAAACCACTCGACGATCTCGACTTCGACGGTACCTTCGCCTAGGTCGGGGAGTTTGAAAACGTACTCGCCCATAGACGTCTCCTCCGTTCGTTGATCATCAAGCTGACATCACCTGGTCGAGGGCGGCGGCAAGCCTCTTCTGACCGGGAAAGTATTCCCATTCGAACGCATGCGGGTAGGGTGTGTCCCAACCGCAGACGCGCGTGATCGGCGCTTCGAGGTAGTAGAAGCATTCCTCCTGTACGGTCGCGGCGAGTTCGGCGCCGAATCCCGAGAAACGAGTCGCTTCGTGAATGATGACGCACCGTCCGGTCTTCTCCACCGATTTCGTCAAGGTGCCGACATCGAGGGGTACCATCGAGCGCACGTCGATGATTTCAGCATCCACTTCGGAGCGAGCGGCCGTTGCTTCGGCCACGTGTACCATGGTGCCGTAACAGAGAATCGTTACGTCTTCACCTTCTCGCACTACCTCGGCGCGCCCAATGGGCACGGAGTAGTATCCGTCCGGCACCTCGCCTTTGGGATGTGAGCTCCAGGCCGTGGCGGGTTTATCCGGATCCCCGTCGAACGGGCCGTTGTAGATGCGTTTTGGTTCGAAGAAAACAACCGGATCGTCGTCCTCGATGGCACTGATAAGCAGGCCCTTGGCGTCGTACGGCGTTGACGGCATGACCACCTTCAAACCGCAGACATGAGAAAAGATGCCTTCCGGACTTTGCGAGTGGGTTTGCCCGCCGCGAATGCCGCCCCCGCACGGCGCTCGAATCGTGACGGGCGCAAAGAAATCCCCGGCCGTGCGGTAACGCAAACGCGCAAGCTCGCTAATGATCTGGTCGATGCCGGGGTAGATGTAGTCGGCGAACTGTATCTCAGCCACGGGACGCAGCCCATGGACACCCATGCCGATGGTGCTGGCGATGATGCCGCCTTCGGCAATGGGCGCATCGATCACGCGGTGCTCGCCGTACTTGCGCTGCAATCCCTCCGTGCAGCGAAAGACACCGCCGAAGTAACCCACGTCTTCGCCGATGATGACGACGTCGGGATCACGTCCCAGCATCAGGTCCATGGCCGAGTTCAACGCCTGGATCATGTTCATGCGCGCCATGGCTTTAGTCTTCCTCGAATCCGAGCATCTGCTCCCGCTGCGAGATGAGATGGGTCGGTATGTCTTTGAAAACGTCCTCGAACAGCTCGTATTTGTCGAGAAACGGACCTTCTGTCATGGACCCGTGGGTCAGCGCTTCTTTCCAGCTCTCATCGACGAGCTCTCTGACGTCGGCCACCAGTTTGTCGTGACGCGCTTCTGTCCAATCCCCTTGAACGATCATGTGCCGTTTCAAACGCTCGATGGGATCGCCCAGCGGCCATGACCGCCACTCGTCCTTCGGGCGGTAACGCGAAGGATCGTCACTGGTGGAATGTGCGGCTGCCCGATAGGTTACGTGCTCGATGAGCGTCGGGCCGTTACCGGTGCGGGCGCGTTCCGCCGCCCAGCGCGTGACCGCGTGCACGGCGAGTAGGTCGTTGCCGTCAAGACGAATGGAAGCGATACCGTAACCTGGTCCGCGCGCCGCGAACGAGCGCCGCTCACCGCCCGCGAACCCCTGAAAGGTCGATATTGCCCACTGGTTGTTGACGATGTTGAGGATCACGGGCGCCTGGTACACGGCGGCAAACGTGAGTGCGTGGTGGAAGTCTGCCTCGGCCGTGGAGCCCTCGCCAAGCCAGGCCGCTGCGATGGCGTCCTCGCCTTTGATGGCCGAGGCCATCGCCCATCCGACGGCTTGCGGAAACTGTGTTCCTAGGTTGCCCGAAATCGAGAAAATCTTGCCCCGCGCCCAGTGGTACATGATGGGCATCTGTCGGCCTTTGCACATATCCTTGGAGTTGGACAAGCACTGGCACATCAGGTCCACGGGGTTACGTCCACGCGCGAAGTGCAGGCCCGAGTTCCGATAAGACGGGAACAGCATGTCGGACGGTTGCAGCGCCATGGCGGCGCCAATCGACACCGCTTCTTCACCGGTCGACTGCATGTAGAAGGAAATGTTGCCCTGACGTTGCATGCGCAGCATGCGCTCATCGAAAACCCGGCTCAGAACCAGGTAACGGAGCGCGATTTGCAGTTCGTGGGTATCGAGATGCGGGTTCCATGGGCCAAGCGCTGCATGCTGGTCGTCGAGCACCCGCACCATGTCATGGGCAAGGCTCTCCATGTGCTTTACGCGGCTGTTGACCTCCGGCCGATCGACCTCGCCCGCTTCCGATATCTCGACGTATCCGAAATCGGGCCGATCGCCGGGCCGTGCCGGTGGATGTGGAATGTGCAACCGGGATTTACGCGCCATGCCTCAACCTCGGACCGTGTATGAATCGACGCCCGCGAAACGCAGTCGGTCGGTTAGCTCGAGGATGATAGCCTTGCGGTGGGCCGAGTTCGTGTGACCACCGCAGGTCGGTCTGTTCATGTGATTCTCTCCGCGGCTTTCCCCGATGCGCTATGAACCACCACACGGCGGTCGATTGTCAATGCGGAGAACGGCCTGACCGATCCCGCCCGCACATTGCTGCATGGCCTGGACCGATCTGGTTGCCCTGGATGAACGCGTGCTAGAGCTGGATCAGGTGATAGAGCGAGTTGCCTAGCACAACGAGGTCGCTCGGCGATTTCAACCGCTACGTGGTGTTGGTCTTACGATCTATTAGCGGATGACGGACGCGTTAGGGCTCTAACCTCGGCAACTGCTACCCTAGCCGGTTTCGACTCGAGAGTAGGTATCCGAATGCGGCAAGCGCTTTGGATGTTGGCGCTGATCTTGAACCCGCGCGCCCTGGCGGAAACCCCATTGTGGGTATCCGTGGGCAGTGGTGTGGAAGCGACTGCGGGAACTCCGGCGGGCGATCGTCCGGGTGATCGACAAACGAGCGCGGTGGCAAGACCCGGTCGGGTGATCGTATTGGATACCTATGAGGGCGCGGATTCCAAGATCGTCATCGATGGCGTGCTGAACGAGGCAATCTGGCAGATGGTTCCGGCCTACGATGAGTTCGTGGTGCTCGAACCCGACACGCTCGAGCGTGGACCTCACGCAACGTTGATTCGACTCTTCTACACCCAACGCGGGTTGTACCTGGCGGCCGACATGGAACAGCCCCAGGCAACCCTGATCAGACGATTGTCCGGCAGGGATGTTCGGGAGTTGAATCGGGACAGCATCAACCTGACGCTCGATACCACCGGCCAGGGTATGTATGCGTTTTGGTTCGGTATCAACCTGGGTGATTCGCTCATGGATGGCACGGCCCTTCCTGAGCGTCAGTTTTCCAGCGAATGGGACGGCCCCTGGCTTGGTGCCAGTGCAGAAACCTCCACAGGCTGGTCGGCAGAATTCTTCATACCCTGGGGAACCGTTTCCATGCCTGTTAGCGGAGACGCACGGCAGATGGGGATCTATCTGTCGCGCAAGGTCGCCTACCTCGACGAACGCTGGGGATGGCCCGCGCTCCCCAATACCAAACCGCGTTTCATGTCGGCATTGCAAAAGATCGAAATGACCGGCGTAGCCCCGCGCCAGCAATACAATGTCTATCCATTCTCGGCGGTGACTTTTGACGCGATAGATCATGAAACCCGCTACAAGGTGGGTGCGGATCTGTTCTGGCGACCTTCGAGTAACTTCCAGCGGAACGCTACCGTCAATCCCGATTTCGGCAGCGTGGAGTCCGACGACGTGGTGATCAACCTTTCCGCGACAGAGACGTTTTTTCCGGAGAAGCGCCTGTTCTTTCTCGAGGGTCAGGAGATTTTCATAGCAAGTCCCCGTGCAGACACCCGCGGCCAGGGGGTTGGAATGAGGGGCGAACCGTACACCATGGTGAACACCCGCCGCATAGGCGGGAAGCCGGTTGAAGCGGTGGCGCCACCCGGAGTGGCTATTCCGCAGCGCGAGCTGATCCGCCCGGTCGAGTTGGAAGGCGCGGCCAAGGTCACCGGTCAGGCCGGCAGCTTTCGCTATGGCTTGCTGGGTGCATTCGAAAAAGACCTGAAGTTCCACGGCGTGGATGGCAGCCAGGCGCCCGTGCGGTTGCAGCAAACCGGCAGCGACTACGGCATTGCGCGCGTGTTGTATCAGAATAGTACCGATGGTTCCTACAAGGCGTTGGGACTC
>JAPUIA010000145.1 GCA_027297435.1 Gammaproteobacteria bacterium
GGCGTCGATGCGCTGAGCGCCGGACACTTTCAGGAACTGGGCGAGTTGATGAACCTCTGTCAGGGGTACCTCAACGCCCTGCAACTCTCGACACCCGAACTCGAAGACCTCATTCATATCGCGCGCGAAAACGGTGCGTTGGGAGCGAAGCTCACTGGCGGCGGGGGTGGCGGCTCCATGATCGCCATATGTCCCGATTGTCAGGACGCGGTGGCTGAGGCAATGGAAGCTGCCGGCTACAAGACCTTCAGCGTCACGGTTGACTGATAGCTCCTAGTCTGAATCCAGGTTGAGATGAGACGTGTCGGGCGCCGGCGGTGCGGTCTGTTTGTCGGGCTCACCGATATCCGCGCCCACGTCGGCAAGGTCATAACCATCCAGATCGATATCTACAGTCAAATCCGCTTGTTTGTCCTCCTCTGACAGAACATCCGATCCAACTTCCGCGATCTCGAAATCGCTAACGGGCACTTGTATCCCCGTCGGCTGATTTGTTTCATCGGCTTCCTGTATGTCAGCGCCTACTTCCGCCAACGATATGTGGGAAACCTCCGGTGCAGAGGGTGGCGCATCACCAGGTTGATCCGAAGGACCCAGGTCGGCGCCGACATCATCCACAGATAGATGGTCGGTGTTCACTTCGGCTACCGGATCGGCCTGCCGTTCGGCATTGGTCAAAACATCGCTGCCAGCCGGCATTACGTCAAAAGCGCCTTGTGCGTCGGGAACGGCTCCGGTCTCCGGTTTGGGATTGACCTCGGATGTGGAACCGGCATTGGACGCCGACAATTCCGGCTCGGGTGTTTTTGTGGTATCTGCCTTCTCTACCGGCATCACGCGTAATCTAGCGCCGGCTTCCTTGAAAAGTGCCTGAAATTTTGCAGCTGATCTGGTGTCGGCTTCTCGCTTCAGCACCACGGACTCGCCCGCGAATAGTTTTTCCGACTGAGCCTCATCCAGCTTCAATGACTTGGCGAGACGCTTCTTGACCACGGACGGGTGCTGTCCTTCCAACACTTCGCCGCGAAAGATCAGCCTGTACACGTCATCCATAACGCGATTGTAGCTCATTGATCAAGCTCAAGAGACTGCATTGCGTCTCGCTGTGCTTCGCGTCACTATCTTCGAAGGACACAGTCGCCGCCGACGCGAAACAAGGGAGGATGGATAAGATGGGTACACCCGCACGCGTGGTAGTACTGCCACAAGGTACAGATACTTTACGAATCGAGGAAATTGACTTACCTGATCCAGGCCCGACCCAGGTTGTCGTGAAGCAGTACGCATCGGGGGTGTGCCATTCACAACTTCACCAGATGCATCGGCCGAGAAAATCTCCCGTGATATTGGGACACGAATCCACTGGCGTTATCACCAAGGTCGGGTCCGACGTTCAACACGTACGCGAAGGAGACGTGGTATTGGTCACCTGGGTACCGCGCAACGCGAGCGCGGCAGACAGCTTGCCGTTACGCGCAATGCTCGACGTCAGCGATGGCGTCGCGCAATCCGAAAATGTTTTCACCTGGGCGGACAATACCCTTTGCGATCAGCAGTACGTCGTGAAGGTCGATCCACACATCAAACGAGACGTCACGGCGATCATCGGCTGTGCGGTCATGACCGGGGCGGGTGCGGTTATCAACACCGCCAACGTGCAGCCGGGTCAGAGTGTCGCCGTCTTCGGCGTCGGAGGCGTTGGTCTCTCAGCGGTTGTGGGCGCAAAAATGGCGGGGGCCGATCCGATCATCGCAGTAGATCTCGATCCGGCGAAGCTCGAATTCGCCAAACAATTCGGCGCCACCCACGGTATCAACGCAAGTGTCGACGATCCTGTCGAGGCGATCCATGCCCTTACCGGCTGCAGCGATCGCTTTACCATCATGCGCGCTCCTGTTTCCGGCGTGGACTTTGCGTTCGACTGTATCGGCGTCAAACAGACCATGGAGCAGATCGTTCCTGCCTGCCGATCCGGCCATTTCGGGGTATGCGATGGGGGAACAGCGGTACTCGTGGGTATTCCAGGTACACCGGTGGAACTCAGCGCCATCGATGTCGTTGTCAACGAAAAACACTTCATCGGCAGCATCGGCGGCTCCTGTGCACCCGATCGGGACTTTCCACGTTTTATCGAATGGGAAGACAGCGGCGATCTGGATCTGGACGCCATGGTGACGGCTCGTTATTCGCTCGATCAGATCAACGAGGCAACCACTGAACTGGCCGAAGGCCGCATCAGCGGGCGCGCCATCCTCGAGTTCGATTAGTTCGACCGTCGTCAGGAACAACAAGAGTGCACACCACCCATTTTCTCACCAACGGTAAGATTCAATCCGCATACAACGATGTGGGTAGCGGCCCACCGTTCGTGTTGGTCCATGGTTTCACCGGTTCAAAACTCGATTTTCACGATCAACTGGAGTGGTTCGAAGACATACGTCGGCTGATTGCTCTGGACCAGCGGGGCCATGGAGAGAGTTCCAACTACGGACCCTATGATTTCGATCAACTCGTCACTGACTTACTTGGCTTTCTAGACGAACTCGGCATAACACAGTGCGACCTCTTAGGGCACTCCATGGGTGGCATGGTGGCCATGCGCGCCGTGATCCAGTATCCCGCACGATTCCGCTCGCTCATCCTGATGGATACGGCTGCCGAGCCAATCGAGATGTGGTCGGATGAACAACGTCTGCAACTCGATAGGTTGGTCGAACAGGAAGGTTGCCAGGCTCTGCTACCCATGATGCGCGAACAACCCGCGAACAAAGCTCAGCAACGAGGGGTGGACTACCTCGGCGAGGAAGAACATTGGCGACGAATCGCGGTCAAGCTTGCGCAAATGGATCCTGAGGCGTTTTCCGCCTTCAGCGCCGAACTCACCAACAATACCTCGACGCTCGAAACACTCAGGGAGATTCGCTGCCCGACTTTGATCCTCGTGGGAGCGAAGGACGTGCCTTTCATCACGCCTTCCAGACACATGGCGGAGGCGATTCCCAACGCCCGCCTGGTCACTATTCCTGTTGCTGCTCATTGCCCCCAATACGAAAACGCCGAAGCGTGGCGCGATGCAATTCGCGCTCACCTGACAGAACCCGCCTGA
>JAPUIA010000146.1 GCA_027297435.1 Gammaproteobacteria bacterium
GGGGTGCAACTCCTCACGCGCACGACCCGGCGATGGACGTTAACCAGCGCCGGTGGCGAGTTCCTCGAGCGCGCGGAGGCCATTCTCGCCGACGTGGAGGAGGCTGAATCCGAGGCCCTGAGCGCTCGCGGCCGGCTGAGCGGGCGGGTACGAGTGGCGGCGCCCCTGACCTTCGGCTTGATGCATTTGAGCCCGGCCATCCGCTCCTTTTCCCTCGCGAACCCCGAGGTGAAGCTCGATCTCGACCTCGCGGATCGCCAGGTCGATCTCATTGAGGACGGCTTCGACCTTGCCATCCGTATCGCGAAGCTTACGGATTCGAACCTTGCGGCACGACCGATCACCCGCATCCGTTATGCCCTTGTTGCGAGCCCAAACTACTTCGAGGGTCAACCGTTTCCGCAAACTCCGGAAGAACTCGGTAGCTACCAATGCCTCGAGTACACCAACACCGCCGATCCCAGCTGGCACTACGTAGCGCCTGACGGTAAACAAGGCAGCGTACATTTGTCGCATCATCTGCGCGCCAACAACGGCGAGTTCCTCCGCGACGCGGCCATCGCGGGGCTGGGTATCGTCCTGCAGCCGACTTTCATCATCTACAAGGCGCTCGAATCGGGTCAGCTCGTACGCTTGCTGCCCGACTACTATTGGCGCGAAACCACGGCATACGCTGTGTACCCGCAGACGCGGTACCTGCCAGCGCGGGTCCGGGCATTCATCGATTATCTGGTAGATTACTTCGACCGCGAAACGGCTTATTGGGATGTGGAGGTCGCCGCGCCGCGGCCGTCACGGTAGTCGTTCGCCACAGCCCCAACCCCTCTCGATCGTTGAATCAATGTGACGGTCAGGAACCATCTCGTTGGCGTTTGTCTAGTTGATCGGTCGAAGAATCGAAGCGTATCCTAGTTCATGACAACTATGGTGTGCGGCTGGGATCAGCAGCGATTTATACCCCAATCTCGACCTTTAAACTGAACCGATCCCGTGCGTCGAACTGGCCAAATACACCATCGGCGTCGCCATAGAACACATCCGCACCTGCCGAGATGGTGATATTGCTCGTGAGCTGGTAGGAAAGTTCGATCTGGACCAGTCCATCCGAGTCATTGGTGTTGTGAATCGCCAACATCTCGAGGGTGACGGTATCGTTCGAAAAGTTGCGCCGCAGGAGTAACGACACGCTGCGCTCATGCTGCGCCCGCTGCATGCCGCTACCCCCTTCCACGGAGCTTTGAAAAAATTGGCCGCTGATCAACAGGTCGGTAAACCCGCTGTAGTCCAAACCGAGCACGCCGGAGGCCTCAAAGCTTTTCTCGATACCCTGCACACTCTCGCTCGAGGCGAAGTACCGGTCGGTCGAGTAGCCAAGCTCTCCCCTGAAAACAAAATCGCCAAACGCTTTGCTCGCGGTAACCCCGGCAAGATGCGTTCGTTCATATGTAGGCGTGACCTGGGTCATCCCGGAGGATCGGTCGAGCACGAGTACCGGCTGGTCCTGGTAGTGATATAGATAGCTGGCGGTCAGATCCCAACCGCTGACGAACGCGCTAAGGCGCGCGCCGACGTCGGAGTCTTCAAGAAAATTGTTGGGTTTACGCGCTGATCTGATGCGCACGACTTGGTCGAGCACCGGCCGAAATTTCGGTGAAGTGAACGCAAAAGCGCCGGAGGCATCGGCAAACTCATCGTACGTCTGGTCGGGTATCCACAGTAGCTGCAGGGCAGCCTCACCGACGGGTACTTCTGCGTTCACCATCCACAGCGGAATTCGCCGATCCTCGAAATCCGGCAGGATGAACTCTCGAAACGACAGCGGGTTGACTACGTCGAGAATGCGCAACCCGTCAGCCTGCCCCCAGACGACTTGTTGCTTGCCCACGCGCATCTGAGTTTCGCCAAGCTCGAAATCGAGAAATAGTTCTCTGACCTCAAACTCGGTGTGCTCACCGAGCGCGATACGGCCGGAATAAGACGAGCGCGTATCATTGGACGGTCGACCAGGTTCCAGTTTGTCGGCGAAATCGCTGCGCAGCAGACCTTTAGCCGTAAGCCGCGCACCACCGGCAAACCAGATATCGATCCGCGGCTCAAACGACAACTCGTTTTTCTGGAACTCGCCGCCACGTTCGATGGCATTACTGATAGCGATCTGGGCCTGGAACTCGACCTCGGCCGTTGCCGCCAACACTGAGCCCGCGGTTGCCCCCAACACAACGGATGCAGCAGCCACGACCCCTGCCACCCAGCTCATCACAATCCCCGCCTCAAACTGCGTTGCTCGAAGAGTTTAGCCGGGACGTCGGACCCATAGTCGACGTTGGAAAACGTAAACACAGACCGATGCCGGGTTTTGTGGTTGACGGCCGTGATCTCGAGCGCGGTCCAAACCCCATCGATCTGTTCGATGACCGGTGAGGCAATGGTTTTCAGATGGTTGCCGTTGACATCCCAGTAGTCGCTGCTGCGTGACATCCAGATGGCAGGGTCCACGCGCCACACCACCTTGCCATAGCCGAGCTCTTTCGCCACCGCGCTCGAGCGCGGCACGCCTTCAACCACGATGCACTCGATACCGTTCACCATCTCATGACCGATGCGCGTCAACGCATAGTCGCTGAGTTCGATCTTGTTCTCTTTCTTGATCTCCTCGTAGGTGAAATCGGTACCGAGGAAGTAGTCGCCACGATCCGAGGCGGAGATGCGACGCACCTTGCGCAGAGCAGGCAGATAGAGCCACTGATCGTCATCGACTTCGGCGTCCGGATAGTCGTAGGTGAGGAAGGCGGTGTCGCGAATGTTGGCCGGCGCACGATAAAAGATAATCGTGCGCTTTTCTTCGCCGAAGTAGCGACGGTAACCCCGAGTTTCCTGCACGCGCGTCTTGCCACGACGATCGATCAGCTCTATGCGAAGATCGCGGCCAACTTGTTCGCCTTCGTCCCGTGCATTCACTGCCTGCATGACCTGGCGACCATCCAGTTCGTCAAGATCGAGGGTGCCTGTGTCCGCGAAGGTGCTGGAATAGGCCAAGAGCGAAATTGCGCCGATCGCAACGACCGACGCAGTTGCAAACCCCGGTCGAAATTGCACGCTTGGGCGCGAGAACATGAACGCGGGTTGCAGCAGGTAGATCAATGCAGGCAACAACGTGACGCTGGCCACGAATGCGGCAACTACGGCAAGTGCGACCAGTGTACCGAAGTTGGTCAGCGGCGGAACGTCGCTGGTGATCAACACGCCAAAGCCCAACGCTATCGCGATCAAATTGAAGAACAGGGCTCGGCCCGTGCTCGGATACATTTCGAGCATGGCCGCCTTGACGTCTCGCGGCGCACTACTCAACAAGTCGCGAAGCCGTTCTACCGTGTGGATCGTGAAATCGACACACAGCCCGATGGCGATGGAGGCGAACATCGTGGTGCCCACACCTAGCCACACGTCGGTGAATCCCATCCATGCATAGATCAGCAGGATCGCCATGGCGACGGGGACCGTCGTGATAAGTCCGGCCACGACGGACCGAAAGAGCAACATCACGACCAGTACCACCGCCAGAAATGCGAACCCGACACTGTTCGCGTGGCTGCTGCCAATTTCCTCGACCCAATGGTGGTCGACGTTGACGCGGCCAGTAAGCGTTCCCGTAATACCTGGCGCGTTGAACTCATCGCGCAAGTACGCTTCCGTCGCGAGAACCACCGGACGGTTGCGAAGATAAGAGCCGTTGTCGATCTTCGCGCGTACCAACGCTTGTCGATATTCACCATCGACTTCTTCCTCGAAGTCGGTGGGATCAGCGGAGGCCGAGTAAAGTAGAAACAATTGCGAGATCAGAAACGCATCGTCCGGTATCGAGTACGCTTCCGGCCGGTTTTCGTTGACGGCACGATGCATCTGCTTGATGTAGTCGACCACCGACGTGGTGCCACCAACTCCGGGCTGCGATTCGAGGAAGCGTTGCAAACGGTCGATGCGCGCTAGGTGCTCAGACTGGTGCAAGCCTTCGAAATCATCGGTCTCGACCAACACGTCCAGATGGTACACGCCGTCCATCGAGGCGTTCATCGCGGCATCCGCGAGGTAGATCGGCTCATCTGTCTGAAAATTGGCGATACGGATCTCTTCTACGGTCACCTGCAAAGCGCCCGCGACGCCAATCCCGACCACCAGCACGCCGAACGCAACAACCGATTTGGGATAGTCGAGCACCACTCGACCGACCCGGGCCATCAGTTGACTCGCCCAATCTCTCCCCGAACCCTCTTCTGAATTGAGAGCGGCCTTAGATCCGCTTGCGGCGAACGCGCGACTGGTTTTGGGTTGCATGAGACTCAGCGCGGCAGGCAAAAACGTCACGGAGAAGAGCCAGGCCAGGACCACGCCGATCCCACCGAACAGGCCGAAGTATTGAATCGGCGGCATGCTGCTGGTCGGATACAGCGACAGGAATCCAGCCGCTGTGGTAACGGTGGTCAACGTGATCGGCCGCCACATCTCTACGAGCGCGCGCACCACCAGCGTTTGTTGTGAGGCATGTTGATCGCGTTGACGTTCGGTGTAGTACTGGCTGAAAACATGAATGGAATCAGCCACCGCCATGGCGATCAGGCTCACTGTGAGCGCATTGGTGATCACGTAAAACGGCACACCGAAGGCCGCCATCAGGCCAAAGGTCGACCCCACTGTGCCGAGTACCACCAGATTGGGCAAGATCGCGCCGCGCAGAGTGAAGAAGCCGACGAACAGCACGATCGTGATCACCACGGCGGCCAGCGGATTCAGCTTTTGCGCGTCTGCGTCAATATAGGCAGACAGATACCCTGCAATTGCCCCTTCACCAGCGACGTGCACCTGATCATGCGGACCGAGCGGCGCCTGGCGAGCTATGTTGAGTATTTCGTCGTAGGTTACGTCGGCTTCGAACTCATCGAGCAACTCCGCAACGATCAATGTGGCCGAATGGTCACGCGCTACAAGATTACCCTGGTATAGGGGGAAGTCTTCGACGGCCTGCCTGATCCACTGAACACGTTCCGCGGTGGTTGGCGGTTCTTCAAAGAAATCTTCGATCTCCATACCGTCCTGTGTGCCAACGATATTCGCCTCCGTCGCCAGGCTCACCACCCGTTCGGGGTCGACGTTAGCAAGGCGTTGCACTTCTTCGGTTAACCATTGCACGAGCAGCAGGCTGTCCGGATTGTAGATACCGGTCTCGGAGTCGTTGGTTACCGCGACCACGATCGGATCAGCGAGGCCAAACAACTCCTCAACCTTTTCTCGATAGACGAGCGCCGGTTCGTTTGCGTTGATAAACGCATCGGAACGGGTATCCATCACCAAGGACGGTAGGAAGGCGCCGGTTGAGATCACGACGAGCGCGCTGAGTGCGATCGTCGTCCAAGGCCGCGCGACCACGCCGCGGAAGTACTGCTCAATTAAGGTCGGGTCAGTGCTCATGAAGCCTCCTCAATATCAGACGGAATAGTCTGAAATCGTCAAATTTTTTACACTCGCGATCGTTCTGCACTACAGCATTGGGCCGACGTGAGCGCCCTAGACTTCAACTCCATGACCTCGAGTTGCAATTCTTGAATCCGCTCGAATGGGTAGGAGGAACTGCCTTCCAGCGCTTGTAGAAAGCTGAAAACGTTTCGCCTTACCTTGGTCCAACTCGATATTGTGTCTTGCATGATCGTTTCCTCTGTGGTTGCATTGATAACAGACTACATCGTCTGAAATAGTGAAAAAAAAGCTAATCCAACACCTGAAGCGCCACCTCCACGTGGTTTTCGATGTCACGAAGCGACTCACCGCTGCCCGCGAGCATCAGCAGCGCTCGAAATTCGGTTGCCAGAAACTTCGCTATCCGTCTGATATCGGTTTCGGCCGCAATCTCTTCGTTCTCGACTGCGCGCTTCAAACAGGTTTCGAGCACTACCGCCAGATCATCAAAGAACGCTTTGACGATCGAGCGTGCCTCCGGGTCCTGGGCACCGAGTTCGACGCCGGTATTGCACAGCAAGCAGCCGCGTCGATTGCTGGTTTTGTGCATCACCCTCTTGGGCGCCTCTTTGAAGAACCTGCGTATCTGCGGCAACGAGGCGTTCGGTTCGTAGATTGGCCGCTGTATGTCGTGGCGCCGGTCCTTTCCATACTGCCGAAGCGCCTGCAGGAACAGCTCCCGCTTGGTGCCAAACGTACCGTAAATTCCGTATTTGGCCACGCCTGAACGTTTGACCACTTCATCGACGGATGCGTCGAAAAAGCCCTTTTCCCAGAACACCTCGATGGCGGTCTGCAAGGCTGCTTGTGGGTCGAATTCGCGCGGTCGGGCCATAGTTTCGAACTACGTCGTCTGGAATTAATAACAGACTACGCCGTCTGAAACTGTGGGTCAAGTGCTTTTTTCGCCGGTTGCGGTGCGCATTGGTGTTAGATTCGAGTCGCGTTAGAAAAGAAAGACGTGCGAGCTTGTCGTCTGGTGTGGAAAGTGCTGCGATTAACGGCCTGGGAATCTCCGAAAGCGCGCGTCAATGTGTCGTTCTTGCTTCGATCCTCAACAACCAATCGATTGAAAAAGACCCGCCACCTCGGGCGACCAGTGCGAACATTGTCACCGCCCACCAAGCGGCTGGATTCCACCAATGATCCCA
>JAPUIA010000147.1 GCA_027297435.1 Gammaproteobacteria bacterium
CAGGCTGACAGCAGCACCCCGGCGAGGCACAACATGAAGATGGATTTGAGTAGCGTGCTCATGGGAGTCCGTTCGTGAGAGCAGATCGTTGGGTATAGCTTATGCAGTCACGAGGAGGGCGACCATGAAGCAGTTCAAAACTCGCGAAACGGCTATGGTTGCTGGTTGGCCCGTATAGTCGTCGATATCAGCAAACTGCCAACGGTCTACTCGATAGGGTATCGCCACGGCTTGTCCGGTTGCTCAGCCTCGGCATCTACCGCCCACAACGGAATCGCAAGACCGGTTCCTATGGTCTTGAACAGGACCTTTACCCTGGTACCGATACCGACCTGGGCGACGAGATCTGAGGGTGCCAGCTCAGCATCCGCCGTGGCAAGATTGCCCTGCACTCGCAGCCCATCGAATTCTTCCGGTTCGTTGCGCTGCTCGTCCAGTTCCACCAACAGCAGCATGTAGGGCGTGTGGGCCCTGAAGATCTGCTGGATCGCATGGTGTACCTCACCGTAGGAGTAAACGGCACCGCACCCGCTGAGGCGTTCCCACGTCGATTCGGGATGCGAGCAGAACGGGCAGGCTGTCGTCGGTGGAAATCGTTTCAAGTGACAGCTCACACACTGTTGCGCGCGCAATTCATGCCGGCCGCAATAGCTGAAGAATTCGAAATGTTCCCGATCGATTGCGTCTATATGAACGGGCATTGACAGGTATTCACCCTCCAAGGCCATGCTCAACCGCCTCTTGCCATGACCATGGCCGAACCGATGCCCGGCGTACCCCAGCCCAGATTGGCAGTGAGTTCCACGTCCTTCACCTGACGGCAGCCGCCTTCGCCGTACTCGAAGGTGTGTTGCCGCTTGCCGTCGGGCCCGACCGCGCAACTGTCGTCCACATCGTGGCGCAACTGCCGCACGTTCTCGATAACCATGTTGACGCCGTGGGTGTAGCCTTCACATAGATGGCCGCCGCTGGTGTTGTTCGGCCGCTCGCCGCCAAGTCGCATCACGCCCGAGCTCACGTAGTCCCCGCCTTCTCCTTTCTTACAGAAACCATAGTCCTCGAGCTGCAGGAGAGTCGTGAACGTGAACGCATCGTATGACCCGGTAACCTGTATGTCTTTTGGTCCGACCCCGGCATTGGGCCAGAGGATGTCCTTCGCGTAATGTCCGGCCACCGTCGAAATGGGGCCTGACTGATAGTGCATGTCGCCGCGCGGCTTGATACAACGACCAACCACGGATTGGATGACGGCGGGTGTGTGTCGGCAGTCGTTTGCGCGGTCCACGCGCGTCACGACGATGGCCGTCCCGTTATCTGTTTCGACGCAGCAATCGAGCAGATGCAGGGGTTTTACGATCATGCGACTGGACAACACATCCTCGACCGTGGTGCGTTGCTTGTAATAGGCCTTGGGGTTGTTGGCAGCATGCTCTGAGTGAATAACCTTGACGTGAGCCACCTGTTCGGGCGTCGTTCCGTAGTCGTACATGTGCCGCATGAAAGACTGGCAGAACATCTGCCCGGCGCTGGAAAGGCCAATGCCGCGGGTGAAAAGGCTGCTGCCTGACAGCGCGGAACGTCCTCCTCGGCCCGTACCTCCGATGCGCACCTGGCTGAAGCCATTCATGGCTCGATAGATCACCACGGTGTTGCACATGCCAGCTTCGATGACGCCCATGGCAATTCCGACTAACGCTTCGATACTGGATCCGCCACCGTAGACGTCCATATGAAAGTCGAGGCGGATGCCTAAGTCTCCGGCGATGATGGGAGAGGGTGTGGAGTCGTTGTAGCTGTAGGACAACATACCGTCAACGTCGCTCGTTGTAAGTCCAGCGTCTTCGATGGCCGCGCGTACCGCCCTCGTTCCCAGCGTGCGCGTCGTGCACCCCGATCCGCGCGTGTATTCCGTTTCGCCCACGCCGACGATGGCGTATTTGCCGCGCAGATGTTTCGATGAGCTGGCGTTCAGTTCCTGGTTCAACAGCTACTACCCCTCAATTCAGCGGGAACTGCTCGCCAACCAACCGCTCGGACAGCGCCCACGGTTTTTCCGCGCCTTCCGCATCGAGCGCCCATGCGGCATAACCACCGTCCCGAAGGCCGAGGCCAATGCCGGGCCGTTTCTTCGCCGAGACCACCGGACGCTCCGGTGACGATCACGCGTATCCCGGTCAGGTCGATGCCCTCGACCACGTCATCGGTCGTGCTTTCGAATCCAAAGCTCATCGTCATTCCCCTTGACTGAACTCGGTCAATGTTAGCGCCGCGGTCACGCTAAAGCCCGCTGCAAATCGCGGCCGCGTTTACCTTGGGGGTGCTGATGTACACGCACCCTCCACATGCGTTACCTTCGGAAACCGCTTCGCAGTTTGTTCCAGTCCGCAATCAACATGCAATCGTGGTGCGGCCGGCCAACTCGCGCACGGGTTTTCGGTCATGTGGAGGAAAGAGTGAAAATAGGCATCAACGGAACAGGACTGGTGCAAAGCGCTTCCATCGACGCGATTGCCGACCACGCACGACAAGCAGCGATCGATGGTTTTTCTAGCTATTGGCTTGCAGAACATCCTACGGGAGGGCTCGATGCCATGACCGTGCTCACGGTCGTGGGCTTGCGTGTTCCCGACCTCGAGCTAGGCACGGCAATCATCCCAACCTTCCCGCGCCATCCCATGGTTTTGGCGGGGCAGGCGCTTACCGCTCGTAAAGCCATTGGCAATCGGCTGACGCTTGGCATCGGGCTGTCGCACGCGGCCATGATGTCAGACTTAGGTCTATCGTTCGATCGGCCGATTCGACATCTCAAGGAATTCCTTTCGGTACTCATGCCACTTCTCACGGATGGCAAGGTGGCGTACGAAGGCGAGACCATCTCTTGCCACGCTACTTCCTTTTTTCAACCGAAAGAGCGTTGTCCGGTGGTGGTCGCCGCGTTGGGACCGCAAGCGTTGAAGGTCGCCGGTCGCATGGCGGATGGGACTACGTTGGCATGGGTGGGACCACGCACCGTGCGCGAGCATATCAAACCGAGATTGACCGAAGCCGCCACGGCCGCCGATCGACCGTCACCTCGAATCATCGCAACCCTTCCGATTTGTGTGACGGACGATGAAGATCGCGTCAGGACGCATATCTCTCGCACGTTAGGAATGTACGGGGAGCTGCCGTCGTACAAGGCGATGTTCGAACGCGAAGGGGTTAGCGAGCCTGGCGAGCTCGCGCTTGTCGGCAGCGAGTCTCGCGTGAGAGACCTCATCGCAGAACTAGCAGATGCAGGCGTCACGGACTACGCGGCGTCGGAGTTTACGACCAACGACGAGGAACGCGACCAGACACGGCGTGTTCTGAAAGAGTTGGTTCGCGACTCATGAGCAGGCTTCAGGGCAGGGTCGCGTTCATCACCGGAGCAGGGTCTGGCATCGGTCGTGCGTGCGCCATCCGTTTCGCCGCCGAAGGCGCACACGTCGTGCTCGCCGACGTTGACGGCGAGCGGGGCGAGCGGACCTTGCAGGACGTTGAAGGTACAACGCCGAACCACGCGCTGGCCGTGACGACGGACGTAACCGACGAGGCGAGCGTGGATGCCGCCCTCGCCCGGGGCGCCGAGCGGTTCGGCAAGATAGACCTTCTGGTCAACTGCGCCGGAGGTTCGCTGGCTGACGATGCCTCGGTAACCGACGTCGACATGTCAGTCTGGTCTCACACCATCGATCTCGATTTGAAAGGGCCGTTTCTTTGCTGCCGCCTCGGCATCCCCCACCTTCAGCGGGCCGGCGGTGGTGCGATCGTGAACTTCACATCGGTCGTCGCACTCAAGGGTGCGTTCCCGGGTCATGTTTACACCGCCGCGAAAGGCGGCGTCATCGCGCTCACGCAAGCGATCGCCGGACGGTATTGGCGAGACAACATCCGAGCCAATGCCATTGCGCCCGGCATCGTGTTGAGTGAACGGGTAGCCGAGCGGCTAGGCGTCGATTCTGCAGCGCCGCGCGAGCAGCAGCTTGACACCGCGATGCAGCAGAACAATCGCCTGGTGGACGCTCGGCATCCGTTTGGCTATGGCATGCCGGAGGACATCGCGGAGGTCGCCCTGTTCCTCGCGAGCCACGAATCGCGCATGGTCAACGGCGCGGTGATACCGGCAGAGGGAGGCGCAAGCGCGTATTGACGGGGCTGCGGTACAGACAGCCCGCGAAGGTTACTTGGTCCACCCCTCCCGCCAGGGCGCGTTGTGATACCGGATGTAGTGCCGCTCAGCGAAACGCCAACGACCATCGACCCTGCGGTACTTGTCGAGGTAGTGACCGGCCTGGGTGTACGGTTGCCCATCCTGAAGCACCCGAATCTCGACGGAGCAACGTCCCGACGCGTGGCTGTCGTCCTCGAGCTCGATCACGTGGTTCTGGACAAACGGCTTGTGCGTCTTCGCGCCGACTCCGGCCGCGTAAAATTCCCTGAGTGCTGCTCGTCCCTCCGGGGCCGAGGTATGCGCTCGGAAAACACCATCGTCGCAAAACAGCTCGACGATCGCGTCAGCATCGCCATCCACCACCGCGTGGCAATAGCGCGCGGTCAGTTCGCGAATCTCGTCTTTGGCCTCAATCGCCGCCAGGCGCGATTCATCCGATGCCACGGAGGTCTCCTGATGGAAGGCCAGTAAAGCTTGCCGTGGTCAGACTGTGTTTGATCGACTCTCCCCCGAGAACGCGTTTCGCACAGTATGCCGTGAGCTCGGCGTAACGGCCAGGGAGTGGCGTTTCGATGTCGTCTTCAGAACCTCGTCTATGTGTGGACCATCCTTCTTGCAGGCCGGGCAAATCAAACCGTGTGGTCGGCCAAGAACTGTTGGATGGCCTTCAGCGATGCGTTTGAGTGCCCCTCCACGTCAAGGCATTGTGCGTTCGGTGCATCTGCGCAGATTTTTCGCGCCACGCTGGGGGGATGGAACTCATCACTTCCAGGCAGTACCAGCATCGGGGCGTTGATGCGTGTGAGCGCCACGTCGTTGACGGAAAAGCAGGTTTGCTGCCAGGGCCAAATGCCGTCGCGAAAGTCGACGATCAGTGCTACGTAGGTTTCGCGGCCCAAGGAAAGCAGGGTGTCCCGAAAACTCAGCTCATCATGTAAGCGTTGCGCCCAGGGTCCCCCTGCCGGATTGGCGGTGAAGCTTGGATTATCCATCGCGGCCGCGACGACGCCGCTCAAGCCGTCGGCGCGGGCTACTCGAATGGTCTCTGTGAACAGGTTGTAGAAGGTATCCATGGTATTGGATTCATCGACGCCGACGGGATCGAGTAACACGGCCGCGGTGATTCGGGCAGGTGCTTCATATAGAAGGCGCAGCGCGTAAGAGCAACCGATGTTGGCGCAAAATAAATGGGCGTTCGGTATCGCCTCCGTGTCCAACACCGCTAACTGATCGCCAAGTGCCTGTGCGTAGGAGAACGGTGTCAGTGGAGCACGGCTGTTGCCGGCGTAACGTTGGTCCATGACGATCACTCTGAACTCGCTGCCGAAAGCGTCGACGGGATGGATCGGTCCGCCCAGCCACTGGCCGATGCCGCTGGTGGCGTCTCCGGGTGCAAGCGCAAGAATCGGGTAGCCGGAGCCGGTAACCTCGTAGTGGATCACGGTGCCATCCGGGCGAGTCAGTTCGGTCATGTCGATCTGCCTTCTCAAGGTGGGCGGTTACTTCGGTCCCGGCAAGCCATGCTAGACTCGGTTGAAGAGATCTCGCAACCCGCGTGCAGGGGAGAAGCCATGAACGCCGCTAACGAGTTGCTGACACTTCAGAATCTCGACATCACCGACACCGAACTGTACGTTCGTCACGGTTACCCGTGGGCGGCATGGGATCTGCTGCGTAGACAAGCACCCGTGTTCTGGTACCAACGCCCTCGGCATGAGCCGTTCTGGGCAATCACCAAGCACGAAGACATTGGCTATATCTCGCGCAACCCCAACCTGTTCTCCAACACCCAGATCCTGCGGCTGTCGGATGTCGAGACGGTGCGCATTGGTCAAAGGGGTCGTGTTCGAAATGCCAACCGCTATGGCGGATCACCCGAGGATCCGCCGGATTTCATCTTCATGGATCCGCCCGAGCACCGTCAGCACCGGGGTGCGGTCAGCAGGCACTTCACCCCGCGTGCGATGAGGCGGCTGGAAGACCACTTTGCCGATCTAGCCGACAATTACGTTAGTCACTTCGCCAGCGTGGTCGTTGATGAGATGACGGCGAAGGGCGAGCTCGGTGTAGTGGATGTCGTTCACGAGTTGTCCGCCAAGTTGCCGGTGGCCGCCATTTGCGAGATGGCCGGGGTGCCCGAGGAGGATTGGGAGCAGATCTTTCGCTGGACAGAGACGCTTGTGGGTGCAGGTGATGCGGAATTTCGCCGGCCCGGCGAAAATCAGGAGCAGGCACTGCGCCGCAGCTCGGGCGAGTGGCGGCGCTACAACGAAGACCTCGTCGCTCAGCGTATGAAGGACGGGTTCGGTGCGGATCTGCTCAGCACGTTGATGCAGTCCGAGATCGATGGACAGAAACTCACACCGCGCGAGATCTCCAGCTACCTTACCCTGCTGGTTGCTGCGGGCAACGAGACCACGCGCAACTCGACGACGGGCGGCATCAAGGTGTTGCTCGAGAATCCCGACCAACTCGAACGGTTGATTGCAAAGCCTGAGCTGATGCCTTCGGCGGTCGAGGAAATTCTGCGTTGGACATCGGTCGTCATCCAGTTCCAACGTACCGCCACCGAAGATCTGGAGCTTAGGGGACAAACCATTCGCAAGGGCGAATCACTGGTTATGTGGTATCCGTCGGCCAATCGCGACGAAGACGTCTTTCAAGATCCGTATACGTTCGACATAGGTCGTGACCCTAACGATCACTTCGCATTTGGCGGCTTCGGCGAGCACTTCTGTCTGGGCGCGCACCTCGCACGCTGGGAGATGCGGGCAATTTTTCACGCGCTGTTGCCGGTGTTGCCAAAGCTGCAACTCGCCAGCGAACCGGAACTGGTAGCGGGCAGCTTGCACGTGGGCGGCATCAAACGCATGCTCGTGCGTGCTGCCGGATAGAAATGGGATTGACGGGATATTGGAGGAGCCTGTTATGAAGGCGATTGTCGATCACTCACTCTGCGAAGGGCACGCCAAGTGCATGGACAACGTCCCGGAAGTATTCGAGGTTAGAGAGGACGATCGTTCCTACACGTTGCTGGACGAGATTCCGGAGGAGCTGCGCGCCAAGGTGGAGCGCGCCGTGCAAGTTTGTCCACGTGCGGCCATTAGCCTGCAAGGGTAAGAGCCAACGGTCAGAACTCCACAGGATTCACCGGCGCTTCACCTTTTTGGATTAGCTCCGGGATTCTTTCCGACGCGTTTTCCCAAACCAACAGCATCGATCGCTTTGGCGCATAACCTCGATGGCGGATGTCTGCGGGCATGGCAGCCACATCCCCGGCCCGCATCGTCACC
>JAPUIA010000148.1 GCA_027297435.1 Gammaproteobacteria bacterium
TTCGGACCCGCCGCCCCGCAGGTCGCCACCGGCGGTATGACGGATGCCGTGGCGCCGCGTTGGTCCGAAGACTGTCTGACGCTGAACGTGGCGACACCAGCACTGACCGGCGCGCGCCCCGTGATGTTTTGGATTCACGGTGGCGGCTATCGAACCGGACAAGGGGCAATTCCCTGGTACAACGGCGCTCGATTCGCCGCGAATGGCGATATCGTCGTGGTCAGCATCAACTACCGGCTGGGCGCGCTCGGTTTTACCGACCTTCGGCGTTTCGGCTCGGACTATGCGACGTCCGGCGTCAACGGCATTCTCGACCAAATTGCGGCGCTCGAGTGGGTGCGAGACAACATCGCCAACTTTGGCGGAGACCCCGGTAAGGTCACCATCGCGGGCGAGTCGGCCGGCGGCTTCAGCGTCGCAACCCTGCTGGGCAGCCCGCGAGCCCAGGGTTTATTTCGCACCGCCATTCCGCAGAGCGGCGCGGCCCACCATACGTTGCCCAAGGCGGCAGCCGAGGTCGTTACCGATCGTTTTCTGCAAGCGCTCGGCGTAGACGATGTCATCGGTCTCGAGGCAATCGATGCCGCCGCGATACTCCAAGCGCAGCAGGTAGTGAGTACGGATCTCGAATCGGGGGCAGGCTTGAACAATGCCTTGGGCGTCGCGGTGCAACCGTTTTATCCGGTGATCGACAACGACGTGCTGCCGGAAAGCCCGCTCACAGCAATCAAAAATGGCATGGGCAGCAACGTGCCGGTGCTGGCCGGCACCAACAAGGACGAGACGACGCTTTGGGGTTACGGTACGGTCGATGACGCCAAGCTCGAACGCATTGCGGCTTCCTACGGAGCCGAGTCGGTATTGTCCGTATACCGCCGGGAACGGCCGAACGCCACCGCCGAAGACTTGGTCTATGCCCTCACGACCGACCACATGTTTCGCATTCCCGCCATTCGGCTAGCCGAGGCGCGCGAGGGGCAATCGGCAGCAACCTATCTCTACTGGTTCTGTTGGGAGTCGCGCGTGGCGAACCTGAGGGCGACCCATGCGTTGGAAATTCCTTTCGCGTTCGACAATCTGGATCGTGGCGGTGTCGATGACTTCATCGGTCCGGGTGAGAAACCCCAAGCCGTGGCCGACGCGATGCACGACGCCTGGACACGTTTCATACGCGATGGAACGCCTGGATGGGCCGCTTATACGACCAAGGATAGGTTGACGATGCGTTTCGACACCGAATCATACGTCGTCAGCGATCCGGATGGTCTCGAGCGTGCGGCTTGGGAGGGTTTGCGTTAAAGGAATCGCGGCGTCGCGTCCTTTGGACGCGCAGCCGCCTCCTACCCCAATTAGCTACCCCGCGGAAACCTCCGCGGATTGAACCTGGCGCATCTGTTCCAACTGTTCCCAGCCGAGATAGCTGGTGAAGCCGTCGTCGTCGAAAAACAACACCGGGCCGTCACACATAAATAAGTATTCGGTATCTTCCAGTGCGGTGGTCGCACCGTGCACCATGCCGTTGGGTTCGTAGACGAAGTCGCCGGCACTGTAGACACCGTCTCTAACCTGCAGCTTGCCCTTCAATATGAACGTGTAAGCAGCACTCAGATGCTTGTGCTTAGCGGCAACGTAGCCCTTGTCCCACTTCAAAAGCACGGCCCAACGCCCCGACTCGGAGCCGGTCCAAAGGATCTTCATCGCCGAGCCCGGCTCCGTTTCGATCCATTCCATTTCCGATGCGGCCGCGATGCCGTCCATCAACCCGCTGTTGACCGGTGCAATGTCTTGCGGTAGCGCCATGCGTGTTCTCCTAAGGTTTCACCATTTTCAATAAGAAGCGATCCGTTTTGCCGCGAATATCCGGCGCGAAGACCATCATCGTGCCGTCGTCATCGGCATTGGCCAACAAGTCGCTGTCTCCGGCTATCTCGAATCCGGCAGCGGTCACCGACTCGACCACTATGGCTTTTTCGATCCGGTGCAATGCCGAGTTGTCTGCGCCGGGCTGGCCATTGTGGTCGACGATGCCGAGGACGCCACCTGGTTTGAGCAATCCCTTGATGACTTGCAAAAACTCGCCGGCCGCGTTGGCATCGGTGTTGTAGACGTCGTGAAAATTGAGCGCTGTAAGTGCTGCATCCAGGCTGCCCGGTTCGATACCGATATCCGTCATCTCCCGGTCCCAACGCACCACGTTGGACAATCGATCGTCACTCAGACGCGCGGTGAGCGCCTTGTCGTTGGCGCCGTCGCGGAACTGCAGGACCCTGGCAGGATTCTGGGCGTAAACCACACCGTCGTCGCCCACCGCATTAGACAGCACCTCGGTGTAGTAGCCCCCAGCGGCAATGACGTCCATGACCGTCATGCCTTCACCGATACCTAGAAACGTCACCACGTCGGCCGGTTTGCGCCCCGCGTCACGCGCTTTGTCGTCTTCCGCGCGACCCGGGTTGTCTAACCGAGCCCGCAGTGCATCGGCTTCGTGGTGCTCGGCCAAAACGTTGAATCCAATCAGCAGTAGCGATAAGCAAACAAGTCGTAGTAGCCGCATGGCTGCTTCCTTAACCCCATCGAGGCGCTTACTGTACTCCTAAATCAGCATTAGGGGGGCAAGCGATACTACGACAAGCCGGCATCACCTCGGCCATCATCGGCGCGAGCCGCCTGCGACGCGCTGTGGTGGCAGCTGCCGCGGCGACCGGTGATCGAGGGTTACGGATAGTGTCTCGACGGCTACGACGGTCGTGACAGGTAGCGACCCGTTCGAAATCGTGCTGGCCAAGAGCGGCCGCACCTTCACCGTTGCGGCCGACGACACCATTCTAGACGTGTTGGAGCGGGCGGGGTTCGACGTGCCGGTGTCCTGCGTGGCGGGTATCTGTGGAACCTGCGAGATCAAGGTGTTGGAAGGCGTGCCCGACCATCAAGACACGATCCTCACCGACGAGGAACGCGCCGCCAACGACACCATCATGATCTGCTGTTCGGGATCGAAAACCCCTCGCCTCGTGCTGGATCTATAGAGGACATTCAAAGACTTCATTGACTCCGACCGCGATAGCACATAGCGTTTGCGCCGAGTCCCTGACAAGTTGAATAAGTTGAACAAAATCAAATCCTTCGGCTTCGTCGCCGTGCTCGTGCTGGCCAGTCAGGGTTTCGCACACGACATTCCGCGCACGGCCGATGGCAAACCCGATTTCAACGGCGTGTGGCAAGTCATGAACACCGCCAACTTCAACCTGCTGGCCCATCCCGCCCAAGCAGCACAGGCTTTGACGCCCGGGCCTTACGGGTCCGTTCCCGCCAAAGGCGTGGTCGCACTCGGTGCGGTGGGAGCGGTACCGGCCGGTTTGGGCGTCGTCGATGGCGACGAAATCCCCTACCGACCCGAGGCGGCCGCCCGGCAGCTCGAGAACGCAGCGAATTGGCTCGACGAAGATCCGGAGATCAAGTGCTACCTACCCGGCGTACCACGGGCGACCTACCTGCCCCACCCGTTTCAGATATTCCAGAGCGAGAGCGCCCTGTTCATCGCTTACGAGTATGCGGGTGCCGTGCGCAATCTGTACCTCGAAGATCCCGGCGAGCCGCCAGCCGATGCCTGGATGGGCCAATCACACGCAACGTGGGACGGCGACACCTTGGTCGTAGAAGCCATTGGCTTCAACGACCGCACCTGGTTCGACCGGGCGGGTAACCATCATAGCGACGCATTGAAGGTGACGGAGCGTTACACCCTGGAGAGCCCTCATGTCATTCGGTACGAAGCCACCATCGAAGACCCGAAGGTGTTTACGCGTCCTTGGACGATGCGTATGCCAATTTACAAACGCGTAGGGCCCGATGCACAACTGCAACAATTCAAGTGTGTAGAATTCGTCGAAGAGCTTTTGTACGGACACCTGCGCAAAGAACCGATCAACGAATGAGGCAACCGACGATGAACTTCTCCATCTCATCCCTCGTCGCTTGCGCCACGCTCGCCATCGCAGGCGCGGCTCAGGCGGATGACTACAGCGTCCCGAAGACGTCCTTCGGCGTACCGGATCTTCAGGGTACATGGACGAGTGCCACGATTACCGCTCTGCAGCGACCGCCCGAAATCGAAAACCTGGTCATAGACGAGGCAGAAGCCCGCGTCTGGGAGGATCGATTCAACGGTTTTTTCGATTCGATCGACGACGTGCCGGATGGCGAGCTCGAGGCTGGCGGGGACGTCGGCGGCTATAACTCGTTCTGGTTGGATCCGGGCACCCGCGCTATGCGCGTCCGGGGCGAAATTCGCAGCTCCATTCTTATCAGCCCCGAAAATGGCAAGCTGCCCTACCGGCTTGGCGCGCGAGCCAAGTTGTTCGCCTTCTTCGGCCGCGTAGGGTCCGCTTTCGACGATCCGGAACTGCGCCCGCTTGGCGAACGCTGCATCGTCGGCTTTGGTTCCACCAGCGGACCACCCATGTTGCCCGTGGTGTACAACAACAACTACCAGATCGTCCAGTCGCCGGGATACGTCATGATTTTGGTGGAGATGAATCACGATGCCCGGGTCATCCGTATCGACGGTGAACACCTGCCCGACCACATGCGCCCCTGGATGGGCGACTCGATCGGCCATTGGGCCGATGACACCCTCGTCGTCGAGACAAGCAACTTTCACCCGGGGCAGAGCTTCCGTGCGGGGATCAAACAACAGCTTTACCTAACCAAGGACGCCGTGGTGACGGAGACCTTTACCCGAGTCAGTCCCACCGAAATCGTCTACGGATTCACGGTAGACGACCCCGGTGCCTATTCCGAGACCTGGTCGGGAGAGCTGAGCCTACGCGCGTCCGAGGGTCAGATCTATGAGTACGCGTGTCACGAGGGCAACTACGCCATGCCCGGCATCCTGGCCGGGGCCCGGCGTGAAGAAGCCGAAGCGGCGGCCGGCGGCGAGGAGTAATCGAGGAACCACTATGCGCATACGCACCATTGCAACGATATGCGTGGCCGGCTGGCTAGCCTCGCTACCGGCGAACGCTCATCACGCCTTCGGGGCGGAATTCGACGCCGACAGACCCGTCCTGCTCACCGGCAAGGTCACCAAAGTGGAGTGGGTCAACCCGCATGCGTGGGTGCACATCGACGCGGTCATGGAGGACGGCTCCATCGAAGCCTGGATGGTGGAAGGCGGTACCCCGAATACCCTGTTTCGAGCCGGTATCACCAAGAAGTCATTGCCACCCGGCACCGAGATCGTCGTGCGCGGTTATCAAAGCAAGGATCACGCTTGCAATCCGGTATGCAAGGCCAACGGCCGCGACCTCACGTTCCCCGACGGACGTCAATTGTTCATGGGCTCGTCCGGTACCGGCGCACCACGAGACGGATCTGATCCGCGGGAGCGGCCGCGCAACTAAGGTCTCGAATCGCGGGGTAGGAGCGGCTTCAGCCGCGATTTCCTTTGTCCATCTTACGGACCGGATCGCGGCTAAAGCCGCTCCTACCCAGGTATTGAACACAACCAGTTGTGTCCTTTGAGTCTTTAATTCGGAAGCGCTAGATCGGTTCGTTCGTATTGACCACCGCCGCGAAACTCGATCGCTCGATCGTAAAAACCTGCGGTGTGTAGTGTTACCAAGACGTTTTTTGCACCACGATTTTCCCAGAACCACCCGTGGATGCCGGTGAAGGGGGCGACGTAAGTGCCGGACGCTTGTTCGCCCCGGTGCTGGTCGAAACTCTCCGCATAGCCCGGCGGGCCGATCGCCGGTTCGCTGTGCATGTCGCTCACTAACTCGCCCGTCGCTTCCCAGTCGAACACCATGGCCTGGTCCTTCTGCATGCCGTACTTGTACTCCACCGATTCGAACGGACTC
>JAPUIA010000149.1 GCA_027297435.1 Gammaproteobacteria bacterium
CCTGCGATACCGATATGATGGCTGCCGTGGAAGCAAGCTACCACTATCTGACAGCTGAACAATTAGGCGAGGGTAATGTCTGAGATTCTCTACGACTTCGGTTCCGGTCGTTCCGACCCGGGAACCTTTCCGGCCGATGCCCTGAAAAAACTGGTCAGCCGCGCCATCGACCAAGAAGCCGAGGCGCTAACCAACTACCCGGGCAACTTAGGACATCGCGGCATGCGGGAAGCCATGGCTAACCGCGAATCCACGCGCGAGGGTGTTGACGTCGACCCCGACCATATGGTCCTGACCAACGGTTCGATGCAAGGCGTAACGCTTACCGCCGAAGCCCTGCAAGACGACCACGGTGATGCGATCATCCTCGAAGAGTTCTCCTATCCCGGATCGCTGTCCGCCTATCGTTCGCTCAAGTTCGACATGGTCGGCATCCCCCTCGACGAAGGCGGCATGCGACTCGATGCGATGGAGGCCGAACTCGTGCGTCTGGACAAGGCAGGACGCCGCCCGAAATTCATCTATGCCATTTCAACCTATCAGAACCCGACGGGATTCGTGATGCCGAAGGCACGGCGCCAGGAGATGATCGAACTGGCCCGCCGTTTTGAGGTGCCGATCATCGAGGACAACTGCTACGCCGACATCCACTATGAAGGGCCGATCGAACCCGCGATCTACGCGCTCGACGACGACCCAAACCATATCTATCTATGTTCGTTGTCGAAGATCTTGGCGCCCGGATTCCGCCTGGGCTACATCTACGCCCGCCCTCCGATGCTGGATAAGATTCTCGCGCGTCGTCACGACGCGGGCAGCAACACTTTCGCGAGCGCCATCGTCGCCGAATTCTACAAACACGGTATTGCCGAACACGCCGCCGTCACGACCCCACCCTTGAAATCTAAACGCGACCTGGTCTGCGAAAAATTGGCAGAAGGTGCAGGGGACATTTGCGCCTGGTCGAAACCCGTTGGTGGGTTGTTCATCTGGGTACGCATTCCTGACGACATCAATCGCAAGGATCTTTACGAACTGGCCCAATCGCGCGGCTTCAATTACCTACCCGGCATCAGTTTCCATTACAAAAGCGCCAACGTACCCTATCTGCGGTTGGCGTTTGGTCATCTCACCGAAGATCAGATCGCCGAAGGCATACCGATACTCACACGGTGTATTCACGAGTCCCGCACAAGCAACGAACCGATCGGGTTTGATTCGCTGTTCTAGCGGAAATTTGCGATATTAGACATCCGACACTGCCGTCACATCGGCGAAGCTCGGAGAATTCACCAGCAACAACAAGACACTATATTTACGCATCAGGATTTCCCCTCTCGAGCGTATTGAAATGGTCAACGTAGACTCGGTAGCGCTCTCGAATGTCACGGACGTACTTGACGGGTTCACTGCCCCGCACAAACCCGTGCCGTGCGCGCTGAGCGTATTCTCGCTGGCTAAGCAGCAACATGGCTTGCTCGACATTGTCGAACCAGAGATCTGGATTGAGGCCGAGCTCGCGGGCAAGCCGTCGAGCATCTCGCACATGTCCCGGTCCGGCGTTGTATGCGGCAAGGCTGAACCACAAGCGTTCGCTTAAGGCGAGCGAGTCTTCGAATCGATCATGCGTCCAGTCGAGATAACGAAGCCCCGCTTGAACGTTGGGCTCCGGTTCCCAAAGCGAATCCGGATCGACGCCAACTTGTGCTGCCGTTCTCGGCAGCACCTGCAAAAGACCCCGAGCACCCGCAAACGAAGTACGTTTGGGGTCGAACATGGATTCCTGGTACATCTGAGCGATCACGATGCGCCAATCCAGGTCGTAGCCGGAAATGTGCTCACGCACCAGGTCATCGTACGGCGACAGCCGCGTACCCACGATGCGCTGCTTTTCGTGGCGGCGAACGCGGCGTTCGTTGCCGAAGTACTTCTGCCACAAGAGGTTATAGGTCAGACCTCGGTAGTAGCGCTTGGTGAATTCGTTTAGCGCTGCCTCGAGTTCAACGTGCTCCGGATGGATGACCCAGGCGATAGGCGTGTTCTCGGTCACCACCAACCCTTTAGAGAGACCTTCGTCGTAGGCCTGCTCGATCGACAACAAGTGGCTGTCGGTTACCGTCACGTCATATTCACCTTGACGCACACGATTCAATACCACCTCTGTGTTGTCGGTCACCGCAACCATCGGCACACCGAGCTCGGACAGCCGCTGCCAATGACTGGTAATGGGATTGACGTACACGACCCGATCGGCAAGGGCTTCCAAGGTCTGGGGGACCGGGTTGGTCGAGGCGGTGACGACGACCTCATCGACGAACATGTAAGGGTCGGTGAAGTGATACCCCGCTAGCACACGGGCATCGGTAACCGTCACCGCCGCGGCAAGAACGTCTGCCCGCCCTTCTTCAAGGTGCGAGGTCAGGCTTTCCCTGTCGGGCGCGATGACAACCTCTAGCCGCACATCCTGCTCCTCGGCAAAATGCTTGAGCAGCTCGTATTCGAAGCCGAGCAGTTCGCCGCGCCACAAGAAAAACGTATGCGGACCGGTGAGTGTCAGCATGCGTAGCGTGCCAGCCGACTTGATGCCGGGAAGGTCCTGTCTGTCGACCACGGCGCGACGCCCGCCGATATGTTGTTCCGTCAAGAATCGGTTCAACCTGGCCCGCAGCAGCTCGTTCTCCGGGCGCACCACCCACGCGAGTTGCCGCGGGATCGGCGCCGTCCACAAACGCGCGAAAGCAGGATCACGATCCACGATGTAGCGCGCGCTGCCGGCATCCATCAGGGTCACGTCATAGCCGCCTGAGCCAATCCCATCCACCACCTCGTCCGGCAGCATCATCGAGGGGAGCCGAACGAGATCGAGTGATGCAAGCTCGGGCGTGGCTGCTATGGTTTCCAGATACGCAGTACCTTCGGGGACGGCAAGTCTCGATGCCCCATCAGCCAACGATTCAAACGCGACGCCCGCCCTGCCGATCAACCATTCTTCGCTGTAGGTTAGGGGTAGCGTGAAACCGTACCGCAGCTTCCGGGCATCGGTAATCGTGACGTTGTTGACCACGACATCGACCAGCCCGTTCGACGCGGAATCCAATAAAACGACGAAATCATCGATGTCGACCCAGCGCACTTCGAGATTGTGTTGAAGCGCGAAATCTTCGGCTAGCCGGTAGTACGCTTGAAGCGGCAAACCCTCTTGCGGTAGGGAGTCGAAACCGGCCCAGGTTTGTCTGCCGTAGCGAATGTAACCCCGCTCGAGAATTGCATCGAGGTCATCGAGATAGATCGGGGTGTCTGCCTGGGTCTCTACTTGCGAAGGCGCGCAGCCCGCCAGCCAGACCAGCGCGGTCAACAGCGACCAGATTCGAATGGACGTTGGGAGCCGGCCTTTAAGCCTCGGGGCGGCGACCACGCACAAAATCGCGAACGCGATCCATCAAGGTATCGTATTTGAGGTCGGTAAACTCACCGGCGTCAAAGAACATGCCATTGCATTGGGGACAAGATTCATACCAGATATGCGTTTGACGCTCGTCGGAGGTTCTCTCCATCGGCACCGCGCACTCGGGACAGTTGATCTCGTCTACCTTGTTGTACTCCTGGCCAACCGATGGATCTCCCGAATCCAGTACCGCCTCGGACATCCATTCCTTCTTCATCTCCAGCAGCACCTCGGGCTTGCACCACAAGCCGGAACAATTATCGCATCGGTGCACCGTTATCTTGCGGCCATAGGTTTTGGCCTCTAACGTGCCGGAACACTTCGGGCATTGCATCGTGATCACTCCTCACTGAATTTCGTACCAGGAATATAGTAGCGATGGTGCCAGATTCCTTCCGCGGCTTCACCTGTTACGGGCATGCGCCATGATTTCACCTCAGCCCCGTCCAACAACACCCGATAAAGCCCACGCGGTTGCTCGATCGTGTTCTGGATATAGGCTTCAGCGGCATCCGGGGGTACGTAGCGTGCAACGATGCGCCGGTACAGATCGCGCCACTGGCCATCTTGGCCCACGTCGAATAACAACTCGGCACGCCCTTCGACCAATACCTTCCGGTAGGGCAGTGGTTGCTCATCAATGCTGAGCGCAACTCGAGGATCGTGCCGTAGGCAACCAAACCACTCGGATTTTTCGCGCGGCGTGAAGTAGATGGCGTCATCTTCATACAGAAACCAGATGGGCGTAACCAAAGGACTGCCATCACTCCGCACGACGGCGACGCGCATCAACACGCCCGGTTCGGCGAGAAACCCTTGCAACTCCTGTGCTTTCAATCGTGGCATCTATTCCAACGCCAAAGCGGCGCCCTCATCCAGCAACGCCTGGGCATCCGACGTGGGGCTAAACTCGCTCAAAATCTGTCGGGTTCGATCCCCGGCCAGGCAAGGACCGGCAAAGTCGGACGCTTCGCGCAGTCTGACCACCGGCGCGTGACGCAAAACCGACCCGTGCTTGGGATGTTGCGTTTCTACCACCAAGCCCGCCTCTCGGAAACTCGGATCGTGGGCTAAACCGGCACCAGGCAGCGATCTATCGGCTCGCACACAACCGACGCCCAACGG
Source organism: Gammaproteobacteria bacterium (assembly GCA_027297435.1). GTDB lineage: Bacteria > Pseudomonadota > Gammaproteobacteria > Pseudomonadales > Azotimanducaceae > Azophilus. Next base: position 4,571 of record JAPUIA010000149.1, read on the forward strand.
CGTGAGCTGTGTCTCAGCATGATCCGCGCTGATCGGCAGAAACGCCCGTTCCAATGCCGACGCCAGTGCGTCCCCGTCTCTCAGACCAGCATCGCGCGATGGAAAACGCTCAAGCAAATTTGTGTTCAACCATCTAGCCAAGGTCTGCCAGCTCAGATCATCGGGCACGTACACAAACAACCACCCGTCATCACAAGCGTACAAACGCTCAAACGGACCGATGCCGTAGAGCTCCTTGCCAAGTGATGGTCGGGCACTGACATCTCTGGCCACGAAGTCGTCGAAGTTCGCATACGCGTTTGCACCAAACATATCCGCAAACATCGCTTGTCCAACACCCAACCGCGTTCTAGCGCGCAACCCAAGCAGTACCGCGGTCGCCACCACCATGGAGGTATTTGGGTCGGGATTGACTTCGTTGGCCCGAAACAAACGCCGCGCGGTTTCACGAATCTCAGCAATTCCGTCTACCCGACCTAACGTATCGCCTAGCTGATACACCACGCCACCGAGCGCAGCACCCGGTATGGGGTGAGTCGAAGGCCGATGGGCGCCCGGTCCATCTGGTCCGTAGCCGTTTACCGACAGGTAGACAAGACCCGGATTGCGACGCTTGAGCGATGCGTAGTCGAGGCCGAGTCGCTCCGGCACACCCGGGCGATAGTTGTGTACCAACACATCGGCTTGCGCCACGATATCCGCAAGGACGCTACGCGCAGCCTCTTGCTTGAGATCGAGGCATACGCTTTCCTTACCGGTGTTGCAGCGCGCCGCTCCGGTACCGCCCCCCATGCTGCGGAACGGGTCGCCGGACATGGGCTCCACTTTGATAACGCGAGCGCCTAAGTCGGCCAACATGCTGACACCCAGCGGGGCTGCGATGATGGTCGCACACTCGACAATCGTGACACCCTCGAGCGGTAGTCGTGCGGCTAGGTTGCCGCCCGGTGGGACCGAGTGAGAGGCAAGATCCTCCCAAGCCACCGTGTCACAGGGCGCTTGAACGGTACCCGGCGTTTCGGTGAGCCGCGCAACTACGCCCAGCTGTCTGAAACCGTGCGCGTCTACGGCATGACCATTCGCGACGACGTCCGCGTCTTGCAAGGCATCTTGAGTCGATTGGTAGGGATGCGCAGCGACACCTCCGTGGTCCACGAATTTCCGCATCCAGGTTGTGGTGGTCTCTTGCTGCATATGGGCCAACAGCATCCCGCGATACCGTTCGACGGTGTCCCGCGCCCAAGGCAACTGATCAAACGCGGAATCTCCGGTGATGTCCTCGAGTTCGACCGTATCGAGGAAGTTCTGCAGCAGGTGAGGTAGTAGATTGCCGAGTTGCAACCACTGCCCGTCGGCCGCCAACACCGGATGATAGTTGATGCTGGGCATGAAGCCATGCGGGTCGAACCGGCGTTCGGGCAGCTCGCCCCGGTCGACGAGTTGCTGCACCAGCAACTGGTTCATCTCGTAGGGCAACAGGCCACGCAAGAGGTCCGTTTCGATGAGCCGACCCACATTGCTATGATCCCGATCAACAATCGCTGCCAGCGTCGCCGCTGCGGCCGCTTGAGACACTGCATGGGTGCCGACCTGCAGCGCCGTGTAAACCGGCCCGGGTCGCCGAGCGACACCTTCGAAAGCCATCATGCGTCCTATCGAGGCTGCCGCCAGACCCTCATTGAGTGGCAGTTCTGCAAACCGGTGACGCCGTCCAAAGCCGGTAACATGGGTCATGATCAGGTTGGGGAGATCCCGGCTCAGGCTCGCATAGGAAAGGGCTAACTCGTCGAGCCGTGCTTGCGCCAGCGACGTGATGAACACGTCTGCCGTCTCGGTGATGAGGTCGCGAACGCGCGCGCCGAGTTCGGGCAGGTCGACGACTATGCGTTGCTTACCGCGTTGCCAGACTCGGTAGGAGCTTCTCGCCCCAAGGGAGGCATTATCGGTATCGAGCCAAACCACCTCGGCGCCGAAATCCGCCAACACCATTGCCGCGAGCCCGGTAAACGGACCGGTGCCCAACTCAACGACGCGAAGATCTTCGAGTAGTGGTTGCGCGCTCAAGCTCTCTAACGTGTCGGCAGTTGAGGGCGAGGGCTAGTTGCCGAAGTCCCAAGATTCGCCCGCATGGTAGCGGCGTAAAATGTTCTTGGCGATCAAGATCTTGTGCACCTCGTCGGGACCGTCGGCGATGCGCAACGTCCGGGCTCCTTGATACATATTGGCAAGCGGCAGGTCTCCGGAGACGCCCGCCGCGCCCCAAACCTGAATCGCCCGGTCGACCACTCGATGATAGGCCTGCGGCACAAAAACCTTGATCGATGAGATATCGGTGCGTGGATCGGCGCCACTTTCCATCTTCTCAGCGCAATGGATGGTCATCAGTCGTGCACTCTGTATATCCATGTAGCTGTCGGCGATGAACCCCTGCATGAACTGTTTCTCTTCGAGCTTCTCGCCGCCGTGTACTTCACGCGTAGTGATGCGATCGATCATGAGATCGAAGGCGCGCCACATGGAACCAACGGAGTTCATGCAATGATAGACGCGCCCTGCACCAAGCCTGTCCTGTGCTGCCTGGTGACCCGTACCTGTGCGGCCGAGTTGATTTTCCTTCGGCACCCGAACGTTGTCATAGATGATTTCACAGTGGCTCGACGCTTTGCCCCAAACCGGTACACCACGGACGATGTTTACGCCCTTGGTTTTTTGCGGAACGATGATTTGCGTCATTTTCTCGTTCAGACCGCCCGGATCATCCGGGTCAGCCGTGCGGCACATGACGATATAGAAATCGGCCGCATGTCCGTTGGAGGTAAACCACTTGTGCCCGTTGATGACCCATTCGTCGCCGTCGAGCACCGCTCGGGTCTGGAGCGAACGCGGATCAGACCCTGCGTTGTCCGGTTCCGTCATTGAAAAGGCCGACTGCATGCGGCCTTCCGTTAACGGTTTCAGCCATTTCTCGTGCTGTTCCGGGGTGCCGTACTTGACCAGAATCTTCTGGTTGCCCGAGTTGGGGGCAACCACGCCAAACAGCGAAGCAGCACCTGGGCTATAGGCTAACACTTCGTTCATATAGGCATGTTGCATGAACGATAACCCCATACCACCGAACTCGGTCGGTAGATGCGGCGCCCACAACTTGGCGGTTTTTACCTTGTTCTGGACCTCGTGCCTGAGTTGCTTCGCCTCCTCGACGACATCCTTGCGGGGATTGCCACTGGCCATCCAACCCCATAGCTTGTCTTCTACCGGCAAGATGTCCTGGTTGACGATCTCCGCCGTGCCAAGACGGATTTCGTTGACCTCATCATCCAGCGCGGGCACTGGTTTAACGTTCATTGCCATGAACTCGTTCCTCCTCGAGTGATGGACTTAATCTAAAGCATACCGCCCTATATTGCACACCGGCGGCGCAGTCGCTGCTGTATACTCCGCGGCTTTATGCCATTCAGTCAGTAGCCAGATGAGCGAGCAGTAACTAGATGAGCGAGTTGCAGTACCCATTTGACGACCATCCAGCACCGGGCACGACCATCGAGGTTGCGCCCGGCGTGCGTTGGCTCACGATGCCCATGGGCGGATCGCTCACGCACATCAACCTATATGTATTGGAAGACCGCGACGGCTGGTGGGTCGTCGACACCGGTCTCGGAGATTCGACAACGCGCGACTGGTGGCATGAAATATTCGCTAACGAGTTGATGGGCCGGCCGGTGAAAGGCGTGATCTGTACGCACATGCATCCGGACCACATCGGCCAGTCGAAGATGATTACCGAGGAGTTTCGCTGCCCACTCTACATGACGCGCGCCGAGTACTACCAAGCGCGAACGTTCTCGATGGGTTTCGGTCGCCACCAGTCCTCCTGGCTCGGGGAGGAATTCTACGTTCGCGCCGGGATGCCGCGCTCCTATCTCGAAGATCTCGCGAAGATGTGGTCCCAACGTTCCAGCGAAGGCATGTCGATGCCGGAAATGCCTTCTGGCTACCACCGACTGGAAGACGGTGATGTTCTGACGATCGGCGACCACGACTGGCGCATCGTCGTTGGGTCCGGCCACTCGCCGGAGCACGCGTGTCTATATTGCGCAGCACTCAAACTCATGATCTCAGGAGATCAGATACTGCCTATCATTACCAGTAACGTGAGCGTGCACCCGACCGAGCCAAATGCCAACCCGCTGAAAGTCTGGATGGAATCTCATGACAAGTTCCTCGACACGCCTGACGATACCTTCGTGTTGCCGGCCCACAACCTACCGTTCTTCGGCATACGCCAGCGCCTCCGCGAGCTCATCAGCCACCATGAAGATCGCATGCTTGCTGTCGAAGAGCACTGCGTAGAACCGGCAATCGCCAAAGATCTACTGCCGGTACTGTTCGCGCGAGAGCTCGACCCGCGTCAAACGATGATGGCGCTCGGCGAGGCCATCGCTCACGTACACTTACTGATGCACCGCAATCGTATCGAACGGTCGCTACACGAAGACGGGCATTATCGATTCACATCCATCGATCCGGACCTGGCGCGCCGCGCCCACCCCGATGCGCATGACGCACCGGACGAGCGTCCTATCCTGGTGTAAGCGCCGGTTGGACACTCACGGTTTACGACGGCGGATCGCCCTCTACACGTATAAGATGCTGCGTTGGGGACGCGATCACGTGCCGCCGGGTGTTCGAAGCGTGATCGGGTTGTTGTTCATGGTCGCCGGCGTGTTCGGATTCCTACCGATACTCGGCTTTTGGATGTTGCCGCTCGGCATCGCGTTCATCGCGATGGACATACCCCCGGCACGGCGCAAGATCGACGACTGGATTGACCGCCTGCACAAAGGTGCTTACGGCGAGTCTCCAACGTCCAACCAGTAGCCACCGGTTTCCAAACGTTTGATATGCCCCGCCGTCGGCGTCGCGAAATGCGTACCGATGATCAGCACGTCTCGATCAACATAATTCTCCAACAGCGACTCGCGCGTCCGCCGGCCCTGATCCTGGTCATAATCGGCCGAGCTGCACCAATCCGTATGCGCCATCTGGCACGGGTGGTGAACACAGTCACCGGTGATCAACGCCTCCTCGCCTTTCGAGGTAATGTGTACGCTGACGTGCCCCGGCGTATGGCCTGGCGTCGGCTCCAAACGTATGCCCTCACAGATCTCGTGTTCCAGTGCGACGAAATCCATCAACCCGGCGGCAATCACGGGACGCACCGAGTCGGCGAGAATCGGCCCGTACTGCGATTCGTCGTCGACAGAATCCCAATAAGACCATTCCTTTTCTGCGACGAGATAGCGCGCATTGGGAAAGGTCGGCACCCACTCGCCATCGACAAGCATCGTGTTCCAGCCCACATGGTCCACGTGTAAATGCGTGCACATGACCGTATCGATGGACTCCCTGGCATAACCTGCGGCGGCAATGTCGTCGAGAAACGTCGTCTGTAAATGGCTCCAGTTTGGGATGGAGCGCTCCTTGTCGTTGCCGATACAGGTGTCCACCACAATTTTTCGAGTCCCCGTATCGACGATGAGTGCGTGGATGCTCATGATCAAGTTACCTTCGGCATCCATGAAATGCGGCTGCATCCATGCCATTGGCAAACAGGCATCGCGCGTCGCATCCGGCAAGATGAACCGACTACCACCGGTCACTTGCATTTCAATGATCCGCGTGATCTTCACATCGCCAATGTGCCACTGATTCATTCACCGCCCTCCCAACCGAATGCAAGAAAGAGTATCGAAAGTCGTCGATTCAAAGAATGACAGAATAGCTTGCTTAAAGGGTGGCCCGCTGGCTATCTTTTAACGCAAGGCTACCGTGGGGGCGGGAAATGGGCTTGAGAAACCTCGTGTCGACGCTGGTGCAGGTGCCGACGTTGTTGGCATTGAAAAAAGGCATGAAGCCGCGGCCTTACGAGGACAAGGACTGTTTTGGGCGGCAAGTTGAAAACAACGCCGCTCGATTCGGAGACCGCACAGCGATTATTTTCGAAGGCCGCTCTGTCACCTGGGCGGAATTCAATGCGCAAGCCAACCGCTATGCGAACCACCTGAAATCCACCGGGCTCAACCGGGGCGACACCGTCAGCCTCCTGATGGAAAACCGAATTCAATTCCTCGCGATCGTCGTCGCTCTCAACAAGCTCGGGGTCACCACCGGACTCATCAACACCAACCTGCGCGGCCGCCCGCTCACACACTGCATCACGGTCACGGAATCGAGAATGTGTATTTTCGGCGAGGAACTCTTGGAGGCCCTGACCGAGGTGAAAGACGAGCTGCCGTTGGATGAAGGGGACGACTACCTCTTCGTACCCGACGCGGGTTCCGTCAGCGCGCCAAACTGGGCAGCGGATCTCGAAAACGCAAGCCAAACCGAAAGTGGTGACAATCCGCCGGACACCCAGGACGTCACGTTGGGCGACAACGCCATGTACGTTTTCACGTCCGGCACGACCGGCCTGCCAAAAGCCGCGGTAATGTCCAATCGCCGCTATCTTGCCTCCACCGGTTTGGCGCATGTAGCAGGATTGAAGTGTACCGAACAGGATCGGCTGTATATCTGTCTGCCGCTCTACCACGGTACCGGATTGGTGGTTGGCGTTGGTGCGGCGTTCAGTTCCGGGGCGAGCATGTTCATACGCCGCAAGTTTTCCGCGAGCAACTTCTTGAACGAGGTACGCGAACATCAGACCACCTGTTTCATCTACATCGGCGAATTGTGCCGCTACCTCACCAACACCGAAGCCAAACCCGATGATCACAAAAACCCGCTACGCAGCATGATGGGCAACGGATTGCGCCCGGACGTGTGGCTGAAGTTCAAAAATCGCTTCGGCGTAAAGCGCATAGCCGAATTCTACGGTGCCAGCGAAGGCAACGTGGCGTTCGCCAACTTGCTGAACAAAGATCAGACCATTGGTATGACCGCAGCTGAAATTGCGCTCGTTGAATACGATGTCGATAGCGACCAGATCGTGATGGACGCAAACGGTCATTGCATCCGAGTCGCACCGGGAGAACCCGGCCTGTTGCTGGCACTCATCAACGAAGCGGCGGCATTCGAGGGTTATACGGACGAAGCCGAGACGGAAAAGAAGGTCATACGCGACGCCTTCGAGGACGGCGATGCGTGGTTCAATTCCGGAGACCTCATCCGCGAGATCGATGTTGGCTACGCGTTGGGCTACGCCCACTATCAGTTTGTCGATCGCGTCGGCGATACGTTTCGCTGGAAATCGGAAAATGTCTCGACCAACGAGGTGGGCGAGATCATCAACGGTCACACGCAGGTCCAGTTTTGCAACGTCTATGGGGTGGAGGTGCCGAACGCCGATGGCCGTGCAGGTATGGCAGCACTCGTGCTCGAAGACGGCGGCGGCGAACTGGACATCACCGATTTTTCGGATTTCGTCGCTCGACAACTGCCTGCGTATGCACGCCCCGTATTCTTGAGAATTCAAACCGACATCGACGTAACCGGTACATTCAAGATGGTCAAGGGTGACCTGCGCAAGGACGGCTACGACCTCGAGCGGGTGTCCGATGCGTTGTACGTGCTGAAACCCGGCTCAGCCGCCTACGTTCCTCTGGATGCAGCATTCGCTTCCGCCATCGCCGACGGCAAAGCCGGCTATTAGCGCACCTAAGGGTGCCGAGAGACGAGAACGTCTCGTAGCTGCCTGATCGGAACTCTTGTACGATTGGCGAGTAACTGTCTGTTCAAACTTTCGGGGGAAGGCGAATGAACGTTCTAAAGATCGTTCTCCAGGTATTGGGGATACTCATACTGATTCCCGCGGTCGCGATCGCGACACTGAGGCTCGACAATCAAAACGCCGATGGTCCGTCGATTCTATTTCCCGGCGGTGAGTTGGTGTCCGGCGAGCTGTACACCGGGCCGGAACCGGACTGGAGTTTCACCGACGACGTTCAAACCGTCGAACTGCAGCTTGTCGATCCGCTCAGCTCGCGGCTCATTTTCGTAATGGAAAGTGAGGGCAAAGTCTACGTACCCTCCGGATATATGCGCTCGACGCTCGGCAAGATTTGGAAGGATTGGGCATTCCAGGCTGATGAAGGAAACGGCCTGGCGGTTGTGCGCATCGACGGAACACGCTACGAACGGCAGCTGTTACGAATCAAGGAAGGCCCGGTACTCGACGGAATTGTCGCGAAGATGGGATCTAAGTACGGTGGGGGTGCTACAGCTACGCCGGAAGCCATTCAAGCTGGGCGAGCGTCCGTTGAAGCCGGCGACATCTGGATCTTCGAAATGGCGCCCAGAGGTGGATGATTAGATGAAAACCAAGACCTACTTGATAGTCTGTGCGGCCGTATCGCTGGTGGTCTCGCTGACGATCTTATTCGTGCCGGCGGTTTCAGATACCCTCGAGGGAGCCATGCTCGCCTTCCTCGCTACCTACGCCCGCTAGGAAAGCTGGGAACCACCGCCTCGTCCAACAGGCTCATCGCGGCAACTGACGCCTCGCGATCCGCACCCGCAGTGGGTCCGCTCACGACCACCTTGTCGAGGCCCAAGTCTCTTAACTCGCCGAGTCGCTCCAGACAATGCTCCGGCGGGCCGGCAATCGCGTACTTGTCGACGAACGCATCTTCCATCAATCCGGCTTGAGCAGAATCGGCCCGAGTGTGAGCCTTCATATCGTAGCCATCGTGCAGTTTGGAGAGCACTGTCCTGTCCGCGGCATCGACCGGCCCTGACACCGTGCCGTGCATCACTGAAAAACGCGCAAAGGTCGTCAACCCCCCACGTACCAACGCGCGCGCTTTGGCGACGTCCGGGTGGCAGACCAGGTTGACGAACGCGCCAAATCGCAAGGTGCTCGGATCGCGACCGTGCGTCTCTGCAGACTGGGTCGCAAGCTCGATTCCCCACCGAATACGTTCAGGAACGGCGCCTAGCGTGAACATGACCCGATCGGCCAGGCGACCCGCCATGGCAATCACCATCGGGCCAGTGGCTGCTACCTCTACGGGCACCTTGGTAATCTCGTCCTTGTACCAGCGAATACGGCTGATCAACGGGTGGTCGGCCAATTGCAGATCGGCAATCGGCAGCGCGACGTCATCCGGCATGGGGATCTGATCGAACGCTACTTCCTCCCCACGAAGATAGCGCTGCAACACATCGACGTAGCGCTCAAAGCTTTTGAATCGAGCAGGCGAACGCCCCAAGTGAGCCAGCGCCGAGTCGCCACGACCGATGCCCAATACCATGCGTCCACGTGCAACTTCCTGTACCGCCATCGCGGCCGATGCCGTCACCGCGGGATGGCGAGTCACGGAATTCGTCACACCGGTACCGAGACCGATACGCTCGGTACCGGACGCCGCCAAGGTTAGGGCCACATAGGAATCAGCAGACAGGTTCTGCGAATCGACGACCAACATGCCATCTCATCCCACTCGCTCGGCCCGTCGGGCGACATCCAGTGCATGCTGCGGGCGCGAGTGCGTAAGAGTCCAAAGTTCCATCGTGTGGCCACTGGCTGAGGTGTTTCGCCTACTTTCGCAAACATCCAGGGCCGTATCCACCAAGCGGGTTGGCGAGGCACGTAAAAAAAGCCCCACGCCTCCAATTGGGGGGCGGCGTGGGGCGACTTCGCTACATGCGAAACGGGAGGGAGCAACACCCGGAACACTGTCGCCGCAGCGAAGCCGATAGACGGCGGGCACGATGCGTACTGCAACCGCTAGGCTATTGCTCGCAGGTACCGTGTCGGTCTACCGTTGCGACCAATGTAGCTCGGTTGACTGAACGGGAACTGAATGCAATTCCAACGCCGCTTCAAAGCCGCCATTCAGCAAGGCGACGTGACTTGCTCGTTTCGCAAATGGCGGCGCCCGCAAGTCAAAATAGGCGGGCAGTACAACATCCACGGCTATGGCGCAATCGAAGTCACCGACGTCCGGACCGTGAGGGCTGGCCGCGCCAGCCTTGCCGACATCAAACGCAGCGGCTTCGGCACACGGGCTGAGCTGCTGCGCTATCTCAAGGCGAACACCGACGACACCTTGTTCCTGATCGAGCTTCGCTACCTCGGCCCCACGCCCGTGAAACAACCCCCCAAAACGGTTTTATCCCGGGAAGCCCTGACGGCGATGCAATCCCAACTTGCAACCATGGATGCGGAATCGAAACGCGGGCCTTGGGCGATCGCCACGATCAAACTCATCGGCCGACATCCCGGGCGCCGCGCGCCGGAACTGGCCACAAAGCTGTCGTGGGAGACCCAGCCCTTCAAGGCCAACGTACGCAAACTCAAGGCTTTGGGCTTGACCGAAAGCCTCGAGACCGGTTACCGGCTCTCGACTCGCGGCAGACAGGTACTCGATTCGCTATGACTCTTAAGACCCCGAGCGCCGTGCTACTCGACCTGGGCAACGTGGTCGTCGGTATCGATTTTCGCAAGGTCTTCCGGTCTTGGTCCGAATCCGCCAACGTCGACGAACGGCGCTTCTACGATCGCTGGCGAGTCGACGAGGCCTACAAACAACACGAGATCGGCGCTACGGATTTCGCCACGTACTCCGAACACCTCGCCAAGCTCTTCGATGTCGAACTGAGTCAGGATGATTGGTTGGCAGGTTGGAACGCGCTGTTCTTGGCGCCGTTCCAAGATGTGATCGATCGTTTGCAGGTTGTCTCGGAACAGCTACCGACTTTTTGTTTCTCCAACACCAACGCCGCTCACTACGCGAGTTGGTCCAGGCGCTATCGGGAAGAACTCAAGGTTTTTCAACGCGTATTCGTCTCGAACGAGATTGGCCTACGCAAACCCGACATCCCAGCCTTCGAATTCGTCGCCTCCGAGATGGCGCTGCCGCCGGCGCAGATAGTGTTCATCGATGATACGTTGGAAAACGTCGAGGGCGCTCGCGCGGCGGGCATGCACGCGGTGCATGTGACTTCCTCGGCAGAGGTCCTCCGCGCGTTGGCTGGGCTAGATGGAGATATGCAGGCTAGCCATTGATCGAGTGACCAATCTCCGCATATTTATCTAGCAACGGCATGACGATCTCGGCATCCGCCGAAGGCAAACCAAAGATCACCCGATCGAAACCCATCTCGAGCAGTTCGCGAACCCGTTCCCCGTCCGGACCGACGCCGAAAACGCTGAAATTCGGCTCTCCTTCGCGGCCGGCACGCGACCATGCCTCGCGCGTGCTGGCGATGCCGGCCACGTAGTCGATGGCTCCCTGGGCCGCGGCGCGAGACGCATCCTGATGGATGGGAAACCAACCATCGGCGTACTCGGCAATCCGTTGCCATGTCCATTTCGACGACGCACCCAGCAATATCTTCGGGCCGCCACTTTGTGTCGGTTTAGGAAATGACCAGAGCGGATCAAAATCGACGAATTGACCGTGAAATTCGGCCGCTTCATCGGTCCAGATGGCGCGCATGGCCAACACCCGTTCGCGCAGCACCTTCCATCGATCGACGAACTGGACACCGTGGTGGGCCATTTCCTCGGCATTCCAACCTGCTCCAACACCCAGCACGACCCGACCACCCGACAGCTGATCCAACGATGCCACCTGTTTGGCCATCAAGATCGGATCGCGCTCGGTCACGAGCGTGATACCGGTGCCTAGCTTCAACGTGTCAGTCACCGCGGCCGCGACTGCCAACCCAACGAACGGATCATAGCTATGCCAATACTCGCGCGGGAGCTCATCGCCACCCGGCCAGGGCGTTGCCCGACTTGTTGGAATGTGCGTGTGCTCCGGAAAGAACAGCGATTCGAAGCCGCGCGCTTCAGCGGCTTGCGCCAATACCGCAGGCGGCACGGCATAGTCCGTAGGAAACATGAGCACGCCGAAGTTCGTCATGTCAAAGGCTTAGCAGGGTTAGATGGTCTCTAACTTCGCACGGTGAAAGTCGATCTTGGAGACATAGCGACGGGCAGCCTGCTTGCGCTCACCGTTGATACCGATGTTGTACGCCGCCAAGGCGCAGGCATCGTCTCCACAGATATCTTTCAAATGGGCGAGCACTTGAGCACCGCAGTAGATGTTTTGCTCGGGGTCGGTGAGATCTGGCGCGCCACAAAAGCGACCCCAATAGTCCGGTCGTACCTGGGCAGGGCCGATCGCGCCAACATGCGAACGCACGTTTTTGCGGAACGAGCTTTCTGTCAGCACGAGACTGGCAATCAGTTCCGGTTCCAGCAGTTGGCGTTGTGAAGCCTCGAGAATCCAATCGGCAAACTCATTGGCAGTATTCACACCCACGCCAAAGGCTCGGTTGACCTTGCTGCCGAAGTCCTGCACTTGGTTGTCCCAACGATCGCTGGGTAGCGCCGGTTTAGCAAACGCGATCGTCTCAAAGCCTTGGTGCACCACGACGTTGGCAATCGCCAACGCAACGACGAGCGCAGTCGCAAGCAGCGCCCCCTGAATTTTGATCAGGCGACGAGCCTGCAACGGTAACCTGCCCCAATATCGAGCATTCGTTGCGAGAATCCACTGTGTCGCTGCGTTGAGCATTCGTGATGTTCGACCCCGTTTCGGCGTGCGTAGTTTACTTGCGTTACGTCACACTAGGAACTTCATATTGGTCACAGGTTCCCTGAGACATGTTCATACTTGGTAAGTTAGTCGTCGCTAGCCTGGACAACTCGATTTTTAGGTTTGGAGGTGTTCATAAAACGCATTTTGCTGCACTGCACTATAACTAAATGTTCTAAGTAGAATGGAGTCAGAAGCGTTGGGTCTAAACGGACGCCAAATCCGGCTCAATCGTGGAACCGCTTGCCGTAAGCGCGATTTCCTTTGGCAAAGCCATGTCAGCCGGCTCTGAGGGCCTGGATGATCTTCTGTCGTTCTTCGGCATCGGCCACGGGAAACGATGCAGATGTACGATCGGCGAACTGCGAGTAGCGCGCCAGCATTTGTCCCGCTATGTCCTCAGGCTCGCCCACGACCCCGAAAGCCTCGACCATCTCATCGCTAATCAACGCGCCCATTTCATCCCAGCGGCCCTGCTTCGACAGGGTATTGAGCTCGGCTTGTAAATCGCCCACGCCGATAGCGTCGAGCACCCCTTTGTAGGCCGGCGTCGAGCCGTAGAAGGCGATACGCTTCTTGACCGCCGTCTTGTTCGCCTCGAACTCGGCCTCGTCACGCCCGGTGACCACGAAATTCGAATATGACAATTCAAAATCGTCCCTAGAGCGACCAGCCTTCGCCAGACCGCGTTCGAGCGCCGGAAGCGTGACCGATTCGATATACGCGATGTTGCTGAACGGATGGATTATCATGCCATCGGCAACCTCACCGGCCACCTCGGTCATGCGAGGCCCAACGGCAGCCAGCACTACCTTGGGTGCTCCGTACTCGGTGTTCTGCGGCATGAACGCCGGCGTCATCAGTGTGTGCCGATAGTGGTCGCCGACAAACTGTAGCGGCTCTCCCGCGTACCAACTTGCCCAGATCGCTCGCATGGCCAGCACCAGTTCTCGCATCTGAGCCGCCGGAGCACCCCACGGCATACTGAATCGTTTGGTTATATGCGGCTTGATCTGCGAGCCAAGACCCAAGGTAAAGCGTCCCTTGGAGTAAGCGTTGAGATCATGGCCCAGATTCGCCAAGTTCATTGGATTGCGTGCAAACGCAACCGCAATCGATGTTCTGAGTTCAATCCGCTCCGTGTGCTCGGCCGCAAGCAACAAGGGGAAGAACGGATCGTGGCTGGTCTCGGCAGTGTTCACCCCATCATACCCAAGCCCCTCGATGTCACGCACCATGGCCGGGATCTTGTCGAGATCGGTACCGATGCCGGTATCTACTTTCATCGATTTCCCTTAGCAGTCAGCTCGGCGATCATCTTCTTGCGATCGTCCTTGGCAATATGCCCGTAGGCCGCCGAGGTTCGATCAACGATGTCTCCGTAACGGCTCTTGATCTGTTCCGGGATACTGCCTGGTTCTCCAACCACCGCAAACGACTCGAGCATGTCCCCGCTGATGAGGGTACCCATCTCTTCCCAACGACCCTGTTTCGACATGGCATTGAGCTCGCCTTGCAGCTCGCCGGCACCAATGCTCTCGAGCACGGGCTTGTACGCGGGCGTCGAGCCGTAAAAGGCGATCTGGCGACAAGTAGCGACCCTGACTTCGGCCAGCTCTGCCTCGTTGTGTCCCGTCGCGACGAACACCGGATAGCTGATCTCGAAATCCTCGCGCTTCTTACCCGCCTTGGCAAAGCCTCGCTCCAGGGCGGGCAGCGTGGTTTCACGAAGATATTTCTCGGTCGTGAAGGCGTGGACGATCATACCGTCGGCTACCTCACCCGCGACTTCGGTCATCAGCGGCCCAACGGCCGCGAGAAACACCCGGGGTGCACCGAACTCGGTATTGGTCGGGGTGAAAAACGGCGTCATCAGCGTATGCGTGTAGAACTTGCCGGTAAACTGCAGGGGTTCGCCGTCGTTCCAGTTCGCCCAGACCGCGCGCATCGCGAGGATGAACTCACGCATTCGCGGTGCCGGATTAGACCAGGGCATGCTGAATCGCTTGGTGATGTGGGCGCGAATCTGTGACCCGAGCCCCAAGATAAAGCGACCCTTCGACGCGGCATTCAGATCATGGCCGATGTTGGCCAAGGTCATGGGCGAACGCCCGAAGGCGACGGCGATTCCCGTCATGAGGTCGACTTTCTCGGTGTTTTGCGCCGCCACCAACAGCGGCAAGAACGGATCGTGCGAGGTTTCCGCAGAAAGTATGCCCGAGTACCCCATCTCCTCCAGTTCTTGGGCTTGCGCGCCCACCGTGTCGAGGTCCCACCCGACACCGCCATCTACTTTCATGGTCTCTCCCCGCTGTGTTTATTCTCGAAAGCTAGCGAGCGATTGTTTCAGCTTGCGTGTGGCGAAGCAATCCTGCTCGAGGACCGGACCCGTCTTTGAAGTAGTGAGTCTCGATTTCGGTCGCGTGGAACGACAACCGGTAGAAGGCATCGTTCGGGTGGTATGCGCGAACGGCTTCCAGAGGATTCAAACCCAAGAGGTCCATGAGAATGACACGCGACATGACGCCATGGGTAATCAGACCCACCACATCGCAATCAATGGCGTACAACGACTGAAGAAGAGTGCTGACACGCTCTTGCATGTCACTCAGGTTCTCACCACCGGGCGGACGATGCTGGAAAGGGTCGTCGGTCCGAGCTCGCCAGGCTTGCGGATACCGCGCTTCGACGTCGCTCAGCACCTGGCCCGACCATTCACCACAATCCCGTTCCATGAGTGAGCTTTCAAACGTCACCACCGCCTTCGCATAAGAGTTGACGATAAACGCTGTCTCCCGGGCTCGACCTGAAGGAGAGACGAAGAGTTGGTCGATGCCGCCCAGCGACTTGAGCGTTTTGCCGTGGGTATCCGCCTGTTGCTTGCCAAGCTCTGTGAGCGGGGAGTCCATGTGGCCTTGTATGCGACCCTCCACATTCCATTCGCTTTGGCCATGCCGAAGTATGTAGAGCGTATTCAATCGGGTTCTCCGTCCGTGGTAACCGCACACCGGAATCGTTGTGTTTCGACCATGTCGAAGAATCTTACAGGTATTCGAACACGTTCCGTCAATGCGTCGAATTTTTTTACACTGAGGGCGTCCACCGAAGTTAATTCCCCACTAACGTTATCGAGACGCTCCAACGCCCGCCCGCTTGTTGCGCATCGCCACGAGCAATCCAAAGGCGACCAGAAACGGCACCGCACGCTCGGCGATGTCGCCTGGTGTATCCGGGGCGAGATACAACACCACAGTCAACCCAAAACCCAACGACATTGCCCAACCCACGCTTGCCGCGGGAAGCGACCAGTCGAGAAGCCGCGCGATGACGATGGGACCGAAGGCAGCGCCAAGGGCGTTCCAGGCGAACAACACTCTGGAGAAGATGGCCTCCGGCAACACCAGCGCCACGACGACCGCGAGCATGCCGATGACACCTACGATGAACCGGGACGTTGCCAGCGAACCGCGTTTCAACAAGTCGTGGCTGACCGCAGACGCTGCAACCAGCAACTGGCTGTCGGCCGTGGACATGATGGCCGCCAAGACGGCGGCAATGAGGATTCCAGCCAACACCGGCGGCAGCAATTGGTCAGTAAGTTGAAAAAATAGGCGCTCCGGATCCTCCACCGTCACGGCAGCGAGCAACTCGTGCGCACACAGCCCGGCGACGAACATGCCGCCTAGGACCACGACAAACCAAGCCAACGCCACCACCCGAGCGGTCTCGAGACTGGCTCGATCCCGCAGGGCCATGATGCGATTCAATAGATGCGGCTGCCCCAACGGACCAAAACCGATACTCAACATGCCGAGTATGAAGCCGGCGGCCAGCAGGCCTTGGTTGCCGCCGGTCAACGATAGCTGCCCACCACTCGCGTGGGCCTCGAGGCCGTCGCTGAGCCCCGCAATGCCGCCAACTGCATCGAGGGCCACCAACGGCAGCACCACTGCTGCAAACAGCATCAATACGGCTTGCAGTGCATCCGTGACACTGACCGCCCAGAACCCACCGAGCATGGTGTAGACCAACACCACGGTCGCGCCCAGCAACAACGCGACCACCTCAGTCAAGCCGAACACCTCCGCAAAGGTGTTGGCCGCGCCTTGCAGCTGAGCCGCAACGTAGAACAGAAAGGAACAGGCAATGATGGCTGCCGCGATGCTCAACAACCATCGTCGCTCGCGACCCGCGACCCCTTGCACCACCAGGTCGTTCAACGTGACCCAACGACCGGTATGGGCCGCCTCGTTCAAGCGACGGCCCAGCCAAAACCATGCAAGTACATGACCGGCCAGCGTGCCGGGCAACAGCCAGATCGCCGAAATACCTTGGCTGTACGCAATGCCGCTGACGCCCAAAATCGACCACGCGGACGAAGAGCCGGCCGCATAGCTCATCGAGGCGACGATCGAGCCTAGATGGCGGCCTCCGATGAAAAAGCTATCGTCGTCGGAAGTGCGGCTGCGGGCCCACCAACCAATGCCCAACAAGCTGACCATGTACACGACCAAGGTGGTCGCAATGACGCCTGTCGATTGAGAGAGCGCTGACAGCTACTTGTCCTTGTCGGCCGTGCGGTAGTCGCCGTAAGCCTCGTCCCGCTTGCTGAGTGCTTGGGTCAACCCCTTACGTATTTCGGCAAGATGCGCTTGCGTGGATTTGGTGAACGTCGCCAGTTGCTGCATCTCTGTCCCGGCGCGGATGCCGGCGCGAATGCCCATGGCATCCATCTGCCGATGCACGGCGCGCTTGTTGATCTGTTGAATGTCCGGTGGTGTCATGGCGACGCGTTCTGCGATGCCGAGCACCGAATCCTCCAACGCCGATTCGGGAAACGAGCGGTTGGCGAAACCGCATTCGACCGCCTCTATTCCCGACATATGGTCCCCGGTCAGCATCAACTCCATGGCCCGTCTCAAACCCACAATCCATGGATAGAACTGATTGTCCGGCGGGCTGATCGCGCGTACGACCGGGTAACCGATCTTGGCGTCTTCCGCGACATAAACGAGGTCGCAAGCGGTCGCCAGTTCAGTACCACCGGCAAGACAGTAACCGTGCACTTGCGCGATGACCGGTTTGGCAAGATCCCAGATCTTGAAGAAACCTTCCACCACATGGCGGGGCCAATTGGCTAAGCCGCCTGCCGTGTAGAACGGTTGACCTTCCGCCGAGTTGGATTGCAAATCGTATCCTGCGGAAAAGCAGGGTCCCGCGCCACGAATCAACATGACGCGCACCGATTCGTCCTGATCCGCGGTCTCTAGCGCATGGAACAGCTCCGTACGTAGCTCGTTCGACAGTGGGTTGCGCTTTTCCGGTCGATTGAGCGTGATACGTCTAACCAGTGGACGCGGCTCGTCGACTATGATTTTTTGGTATTCCATGGCGCTGCCTATTTGAGCTGGAATTGATCGGCGGTAAACGTCGCGAAGGTTCTCTCAACGTCTTCCGGAGTCGCGGCCATGGGCGCCACAATGTGGGTGTGCACACCGCCGTCTGCATCGGACTGAATACGCTCACGTACCTCGTCTTCGTCACCGATAATGGCGATTTCGTCGATGAGCGCATCGCTCAAGGCGGCGGTGG
Source organism: Gammaproteobacteria bacterium (assembly GCA_027297435.1). Lineage (GTDB taxonomy): Bacteria > Pseudomonadota > Gammaproteobacteria > Pseudomonadales > Azotimanducaceae > Azophilus. The sequence goes on from JAPUIA010000149.1 coordinate 22,711, forward strand.
TTTTCTCGCGATTCTTCTCGGCCCAACCTTCGGTGATGGTGTCTGCTGTCTCAGTAAAGCCACTCCAAGCCAGAAACTTGTTGTATACCGGCGTGGCGTAATAGGGTGCGAACGCGGCCCGAAACAGATTGCGTGCGCGGGCTTTGTCGTCGGTAGTCAGCACCATGGCGCGATTGACGATCTCTACATCCTGCCAATTCTTGCCGGCGCGTTCGGCGCCGATCTTCACGTGTTCCATCATCTTCGGCAGGGCGCTCTTCGGCCACAGGTTGAAGATCACACCGTCGCCCACTTCCGCCGCCATCTCGATCATCTTCGACCTGAGCGCAGCGATATAGATGGGTGGCGCCTTTGCAAGTGGCGCTTGACGGTAACCGCGACTCTTGAGCGTCACACCGTCAAAGGCGGATTTTTCGCCGGTCAACATCGAGCGCACCATTTCCGCCGTTTCCCGCACCCGTGTAACCGGCATATCCAACGCAATGCCGTTCCACTGGCCCATGATGGTCTGACTGGAGGATCCCAGGCCCATGATGAATCGACCGGGCAGCAACTGACCCAGTACGTTGGCGCTCGCGGCCAGCACCGCTGGGGTTCGTGTATAGACGGGCGTCACTGCGATGCCAATGCGAATCGATTTGGTGTAGTGGGCCACCGCGGCAACTTGCGTGATGCTGTCCGGCGCACCCGAGTCGCTGAACCACGCATCCGGAAAACCGTTGTCTTCCGCCCACGCCAAGCGCTCAATGGTTTGTTCCAGGTTGGGTCCTGCCGGCAAGGTCACAGCCATGCGTCTGGATAGCGCCATTGTCCTCTCCCCCTCTATCAATCAGATTTGGTTTCAGTTGCAACTAGCCTCGCATTTTGCCACTTAATAGATCAACCCGTATCCTTAACGCGCTTAAGTGGGAGGGCACATGAGCGAAGTACAGTTGACGCCGGTTCGAGAAGCGCACCAGTTCGATGAGCAAGCCCTCGAGCATTACCTCGCCTCCCACGTCGAGGGATTTGCGGGGCCACTGACCATCCGTCAGTTCGAGGGTGGCCAGTCCAACCCAACGTTTCAACTCGAAGCCGCATCCGGACTGTACGTGCTGCGCAAGCAGCCACCCGGCGAACTACTGCCATCGGCACACCAGGTCGATCGAGAGTACCGCGTCATGGATGCGTTGTTCGAAACTGACGTGCCCGTACCGAAGATGTACACCTTGTGCGAGGACACTCAAGTGATCGGTACCAAGTTCTACATCATGGAGATGGTCGACGGGCGACTGTTTACGCAAACGCTGATCCCGGCCGTGACGAACGAAGATCGCAGCGCCATCTACACCGATCTCGCCTGCGTGCTGGCGACGCTACACAACGTCGTTCCAGAGGCCGTGGGTTTGGGTGAATTCGGGCGTCCGGGCAACTATTACGAGCGGCAGATAAACCGCTGGACCAAGCAGTATCTCGCCTCGCAGACCGAACACATCGAGGCGATGAACAATTTAATGGCGTGGCTACCCGACAACATCCCCGAACAAGACGAGGCCGTCGTCGTTCATGGTGATTTTCGTCTCGGCAACACGCTGATCCACCCGACCGAACCGCGCATTGTCGCACTCATAGACTGGGAGCTTTCCACAATCGGCGACGGGCTAGCCGATCTCGGCTACATCTGCCAGGACTACCACGGCGATTCCTACAATGACGAAGGCTTGTCGGGCGCAGACCTAGGAAGTCTTGGCATTCCGAGCGAGGAGGAGTTCCTCGCCGAGTACTGTCGCCACGCGGGACGCGAGATCGACAATTGGTTGTTCTACGTGATTTACAACATGTTCCGCTCGGCCGGTATCATCCAAGGCGTCTACAAACGCGGGTTGGACGGCAACGCCAGCTCAGACACGGCGCTCGAGTACAAAGACGCCGCACGCGTGCGTTCCGAGCGGGCCTGGGAGTTGGTGCAGAAGGGGTCCACTCCTTTACAGCATCGTTTCCGCGATGAGCTGTAGCGCTTCCGGTTGTTGGCTGGCGATGAGCATGCTCGATACGTGTCCCTTGTCGTCCGCTTCCTGCCAGCGTTGCAAACGATCCTTGATGCGGTCGGCGGGACCGACCAGGTGACAAGCGTCGATCAGCGCCTCCGGAACCGCGGCCATCGCTTCGTCTCTGCGTCCCGAGAGGTACAGATCCTGGATCTTCGCGGCCGCCTCTTCGAAGCCGAGGCGCTTGGCATAGCTGTTGTAGAAGTTCTTGTCCCGCGCGCCCATGCCACCGATGTACAACGCCATCTGTCCGCGAATCGGCACCATGCACTGTTCCACATCGTCACCCATGACGACCGTCACGAAGGGTGCCACGTCGAATTGGGTCATGTCCTTGTCACCCGCTTTGGCGAAACCTTTCTGGATCGGCTCGTCGAATACGTGAAATTGTTCCGGGTCCATCCACACCGGGAAAAACCCATCGGCGACTTCGGCCGCCGCCTCGACACCCTTGGGGGTAATCGTTGCGGCATAGATGGGAATATCTTCCTCGCAGTGCAGAATACTCTTGAGCGGTTTGCCGAGACCCGTTGCGCCCTCGCCAGTGTAGGGTAGCTGATACTGATCACCCTCGAAGGTGGCCGCGGCCTCGCGGGCAAAAATCTGCTTCATGATCTGAACGTACTCTTTCAAGCGAGTCACCGGTTTGCCATAGGGCACGCCGTGCCAGCCCTCCACCACCTGCGGGCCGGATGCGCCGAGTCCACAAATGAACCGGCCGCCGGAGAGTTCTGCCAGGCTCATGGCGGTCATCGCGGCCATGGCCGGAGTGCGCGCGGGCATCTGCATGATGGCGGTACCGACATTGATCTTGTCGGTCTGCGCCAGAATCCAAGCCGCGGGCGTCACCGCGTCGGAACCGTAAGCCTCCGCCGTCCAGATCGATTCATAGCCTAGGCTTTCGGCGTGTTTCACGGCATCGATCGGTATGCTCAACTTGCGTCCGGAATATCCGGAAATTACGCCCAGCTTCATGGTCGTTCCCCTATAGATTGCAAGATCGGAAACCAACCAACATACAAGCATGGCCGGCGGCGTACAACCTGAGGTTAAATTAAGGTTTAGGTGCGCGGAACGTCAAGACGCCGACTGAGATAGTCGATGATATCTCGCGACTCGTACAGCCACGCCACGCCATCGGCGTTTTCGATCCTGAGGCATGGCACGGTCTGTCGGCCTCCACCTTGTAAGAGCTCGAGGAAGGCTTCAGGATCGTCGAGGATGTCTCTCATCGGCATTTCGAGGCCGACAGATTGCAGAAATTGCCTGACGCGATGGCAAAACGGACAAGTGTCATACTGATAGAGCGTGTAGGATTCCACGATGCTGCTGGTAAAATCGGCCACATGACCTTTTAGTTTTCTAGTTTAGTTCGGTAGTTACACCTATGGCAAAACGCAAAGAAGATAAGGTTACTCGGATTCGCAACGCCATCCTGGCATCGTCCGCCATCGTCGTCGTGATCGTCATCGGCTACGGAACCCTCTATAGCACCGGAGTCACGCAATCAGGAACCTTTGTCGAGGGCACGCATTACACATCCGTGGACAATCCGCAGCGACGTCGCCCGACTGATCCCATCGTGGTTACAGAGTTTTTCTCCTACGGTTGCATCCATTGTAAGAACTTCGATCCGTTGCTCGACGATTGGTTGCCAACCTTGCCGGAGGATGTGGTGTTCAACCGCAGTCCCGTCACCTTCTCACCCGCCTGGGCGATCCTTGGCCAGAGCTATTTGGCTCTGGAATCAGCAGGCGCGTTGGAAGCCAACCATCGACGCATCTTCCGCGCGATCCACGACAACCGCCGCCAATTCATATCCGCCGATATGGTCGCCGACTTCGTCGACGGCAGAGGCATCAGCAAAGACGAATTTCTGAAGGCGTACAACTCGTCAGCCGTACGCCGCGCGCTCGCCAACGGCGATGCGCGCCAGCGTTCGTTTGCAATCGCGTCTGTGCCAACCCTCGTCGTGGCCGGCAAATACATCGTCAGCATGGACGTTGGCCGCCCTCAAGTCCTCGACGTGGTCGACCATCTGATCGCACTCGAACGGAACGAGCGCCAAACACAAGCCGCAGAAGGGCGCCTCTAACCGCTTCAAAAATCGTAGCTAACGCTAACCCCGACAACGCGTCGTTCGCCGTATTGGTAGTACGGCTCCGTAGCATAGAACTTGCGTGGGTCGTTACCGAAGCTACCGAACCCCCTGACGATGACGTCCTCGTCAGTCAGGTTGCGCCCCCAAGCCGACAGTTCCCAGCTGCCGATCAAGTAACGGAGACTTGCGTGCACGACTTCGTAATCCTGAGTCTTTTCCTCGTGGCGCGGCGATAGGTAAAACCGGTCCTTCCCTTCAGTCTCGAGGTTGAGCGTAAGGCTCTCCGATATCTGGAACTCGACCCCCAGCGCGAACTGGTATGACGGTGCATGCGCTTGCTCGCGGCCGTTCAGATCGACTGGGATACCGCTGTCAGAATCTGCGTTGGCGTGGCTGAAGCTCAGGAAATCATCGAATTCGGTTTCCAATAGTCCCAGGCTTCCGTAAATACCCACTACTTCGTGCGCATGCCAATAGAACTCGAGCTCAAGACCGTAGTTTGAGCCCTTCGCCGCGTTGGCGAAGTAGTCGGTGAACGTGCATGGGCACGAGCTACCTGCGATCGGATCGACCAACGATTGCTTTACCTGGATCTCCTCTCGTTTCTGGTAGAACAATGCGAGCTGCGCCTGGAGGTTGCCTTCGAGCCACACGCCCTTGATCCCGGATTCGAAATTCCACATATCCTCGGTGTCGAATTCACGAGCGTCGATGTCGAGTGCCGGATTGCTATTGACCCCTCCAGCCTTGTAACCACGGGATATGAGTCCGTATACCATCGTGCCTTCACTTAAGCTGTACTCGAGCGCAATGAGACCACCCCAAAGGGTCTCGCTGACGTCGTGGTCCACCGTGTCGCTGTCGGTATAGTCGGCTTTGCGATGCTCCAGGCGAAGGCCAGTCGAGAGGGTGAGCGAGTCGGAAAGCCGCGTATCGAGTTGGCCGTATACGGCGAGGTTGCGAGTTTCGAAGGTACTGGTGAAATCGGTTGGGAAGAACGTGTAGTTTCGCACCAACGACTCGTCCTGGTCGCGCCAGTAAATCCCCACCACCCAGTCGGTGCTCCCATTCAGGAACTGACCACCTTCATGAGACACCAGACGAAGGTCAATTGAGGCGCTGTCGCGATCTCGGGTGTAATCGTCGAAGGAAGAATACTCCCAGCCTTCGCAAGGCGTACCGGTACAGATGTCGACGAAACTCCAGTCTTCGTCGAATCCGTATTGCATATCGTTGTCGGCATAGCTTGCCACGACCTCGGCATCGAACCCGTCACGCTGCCAGACCGCTTCGATTGCGACCGCCTTGGACTCGTGTCGGTCGTGCCCGGGTTCGTCGGATAGGGTATGCCGGGTGTTGTCCAGAGAAAACGCGTCGTAACCGTTGTCGATGTCGACGTACAACCCCGACAAACCCATTGAGAGAGCGTCTGTCACGTGAAATCTGAGTTTCCCTCGAATGGTCAACTCGTCGATGTTGTCGGTGTCTTCCTTGTCGAGGAAGTCATTGTCCACGAACCCATCGACTTCGTGATGCTGAATCGCGAGGCGATACCCCACAGCATCATTTATGGGCCCGCTGAGGACACCCATTAACGTCTGGTAACCGTAGTCGCCGACGACAGCTTTCAAACTGCCTTCAAGCTGCTCGGAAGGGTCGTTCGACTTGAGGTTGATCAAACCGGCAAGCGCATTGGCGCCATACAGTGTCCCTTGCGGCCCCCTCAGAATTTCGATCTGTTTTATGTCGAGCGTCGATGCAGCACCGCCTATACCGCTGTAATCGATGTTATCGATCAAGATACCGACCGATGGATTCAGCGGTTCGATAAACTGGCTGCGCTCGCCAATACCGCGGATCTGAATGTAACGGCCACGCGAAGCACCACTCGAGTAATTCACGTTCGGCGCTAGGTTCAGCACCTCTTCTAGGTGACGAGCTTCACGACGGATGATCGTGTCGGCGTCGATCACACTTATGCTGCCAGGCGTTTTCAGAACATCAGCATCGCGAAATTTGGCCGTGACCACGATCTCCTCTAGGAATTCGCTGGCGTTCGCGACGGAATTGCAGGTCGCTACCGCAAGAAACAGTACTACGTATCTTAAAGTGGAAGTCATTTCGGGCCTCGTTAACCTTCGTTAGTGAGACCGGATACATTAGAGCGGGGGGAACGTTTACGATCCTATCCCTACGCCGGCATTATCCGGATCAGGTTCAAAGGGTCCGGTCCTGAATTCGCAGGACTCGCTCTCAGGCCACACAACTGCTGCGGTCGCCCCTTAGGTGACGCCATTATGGCACGGCGAAGACGCCTGTAAAAACATCTCGTGATAGGTCTTTAGAGGTGCCTTCAGTCGGCGTTCAGCTTCTGCGTCTAGGATGGCGTTAGGATTCAAAGCAGCTGGCGAAAATGTCCGAATATCAAGATCTTATACAAGTCATCGCGCTCACCATGGGTGTCGCGTGGGCCAGTGGCTTGAATCTTTACGCTGCCGTCGCCGTTCTCGGGCTCGGCGGCGCCACGGGCTACATCGACCTGCCACCAACGCTCGAAATAGTGCAGGACCCGTTGGTCATACTGGGCGCAGGCGTCATGTACTGCGCAGAATTCATGGCTGACAAGACCCCCGGCGTCGATAGCGCTTGGGATGCGGTGCACACCTTTATTCGAATTCCCGCCGGCGCCGTGTTGGCTGCAGGTGCGGTTGGTGACGTTGCGCCGGCGTTGTCGGTCGCCGCGGGGCTACTCGGAGGTACGATCACTGCGGCGACGCACGCGACCAAGGCAGGTGCCCGTCTCATGATCAACACCTCCCCCGAACCGTTTTCCAACTGGGCGGCCTCTATCGCCGAAGACCTAGCCGTGTTCGCTGGTCTATGGGCGGCGCTCAATCATCCCGTGCTATTCTTGCTGGCCCTCTTCGTGTTCCTGGTACTCATTTGTTGGTTGCTGCCAAAGCTGTGGAAAGGCATCAGTGGTGTGCTTCGCAAAATCGGCCGCTGGCTCGGATTGGTGGGCGATGCCAAAACCCAACGCCTCGACGAACTACAACGTCTAGCCGACACGGGCATATTGACCGAAACGGAACTCAACAACGCTCGGGCTCGCCTCGTCCTTTCAAGAGCTTCACCGGCTTCAACGACGTAGTCGCCAACGAATCGCACCTAACAACGTGCAGCCCGGTTCGTGGCTAAGTCGCAAGCCGTCCGTTCTCGAAAACGACCGCGTCGCTGGCTTCGGGCTACTCTAGCTGTCGGGCTGTGGACATCGCTGCTTGGGGCCTTGTTCGTGACCGGTTACCTGATGTACCTCGACCGGACGATCATCGAGACCTTCGAGGGACGCCGCTGGTCCGTCCCCGCAGTGGTATATGCCCAGCCGCTGGAGCTGTTTCCGGGCGCCGCCATTTCGCTCGACGACATGGTGCAGGAGCTCGAGCGTGTGGGCTATAGACAGACGGCCGACGCTCGCACACCCGGCACATTCAAGCGTAGGGGCAACTCGCTCGCGATCTACGCGCGCGCATTCCGTTTCATGGAGCGCAATCGCAGCTCGCAACTGTTGGAGTTGCGGTTCGCAGACAACCGAATCAGCAAGATCGTCAATCATGCTGGACAGCCTATCCCACTGGTGCGGCTCGATCCGCCGACAATCGGCAGCTTTTTCCCGTCCCACGGCGAAGACCGCATCGTGCTCACGCCAGAGCAGGTGCCAACGCTATTGACCGATTCGCTGAAGGCTGTCGAGGACAAAAACTTCGACCACCACGCGGGTTTCGACGTTGCGGGAATCCTTCGCGCGGTCTGGGTGAACCTCACTTCCGGCGAACTGCGTCAGGGCGGCAGCACGCTCACCCAACAACTGGTGAAAAGCTACTACTTGGACAATCGGCGTACGTTCGAGCGGAAACTTCGCGAATTAGCCATGTCCGTCATTCTGGATGCTCGCTTCGACAAGCAGGATCTGTTGAACGCGTACGTCAACGAGATCTTCCTAGGACAAGACGGGGGCCGGGCAATCCACGGTTTTGGTCTAGGCGCACAGTTCTACTTCAACAAACCACTGGGGGAACTCGCCGCGCATGAGATCGCGACGCTCCTCGCCGTCATTCGCGGTCCCTCCTACTACAACCCCTACCGTCATCCGGAGCGCGTGTTACAACGCCGCGACAGAGTGTTAGGCATCCTGTTGCAGGACGGCATCATCGATGCAACCACATTTACGATCAGCACCACAGCACCCCTCGGCATCGTCGAAGGCGACCGGCGTGGCGGCGCGTACTACCCGGCCTACATGGATCTGGTGCGATCCAATCTCGCCGAACAGTACGACGACGCAATGCTGGCATCCCAAGGTTTGCGTGTGTTCGCTACCTTGGTGCCGAGAACGCAAGAAGCGGTGGCTGTCGGTATTCAGGACGCGCTGGGGCGCATCGAAAAAAGCCGCCAACTCGAGCCGAACACCTTGCAAGCGGCAGTCGTCGTGACAAATACCCAAACGGGAGAAGTATTGGCGTTGGCAGGCGGGCGGCATAGCGGCGTCGACGGTTACAACAGAGCGCTCAACGCCAATCGGCCAACGGGTTCGCTGTTGAAACCGGTCGTATACCTCACCGCGATCGAATCTGGATATCACTTAGCGAGCGTAATCGACGACGCTCCCATCTCACTCAGGATGTCCGATACCGACACCTGGTCACCACAGAACTTCGACCTTGAGGTCCATGGGCCAGTGCCGCTCGTGAGAGCACTAGGCGACTCGCTCAACTTGGCCACCGTGCGGTTAGGCTTGCAGCTCGGGGTCGACAACGTAGCATCTAGATTGCAATCGCTCACAGGTCACGCTCCCGCCAACCAGTATCCATCGCTGCTGCTCGGGGCCGAGTCGATGACCCCGCTCGAGGTTTCGGCCCTCTATGGCACCTTCGCAAGCGGCGGTTTCTACATGCCGCCAAAGGCCGTCATAGCCGTTCTCAATGAGGCCGGCGTACCCGTCACACACCACACCTTCACCTTGAGTCAGCGTATCGAACCGGCGACCGCAGCCGCTCTCAACCGTGCACTCGAGGTCGTCATGCGCACGGGAACCGGCCGTACGTCGAGGTTCTCCAAGTCTGGTGTGGCCGGCAAGACCGGCACTTCCGACGACTACAGAGACAGTTGGTATGCGGGTTTCGACGACACTCGCTTGTCCGTGATCTGGGTCGGCCGAGACAATAACGAACCCGCAGGGCTCACCGGCGCCGCCGGAGCGCTGCAAGTTTGGGACAGCATCATGGCGCAACTGCAGGTCGTACCTCTGACCCACCTGCCAGTCGACAATCTATACGAGGTGGAATACCAAACCGGTCTGCTGGCACGAGCCGGCTGCGCCGACGTGGTCATCGTACCCATCCCGGATGACGCCGTTTTGCAGGCTAAGACGGGGTGTGGTATCACCACACAACTGTCGCGGCGGATTCGAGCTTGGCTTCGAAACGACTAACGCTCACTCTGTTGGTGCTGAGCTTGAGCGCCTGTGCGACCACGAGTTACGAACCGGTCGTCCATGAACCCGGACCGTCGGAATCCGAGTCTGTACCGGATGTCGTTATCTCAGATACCAGTTCCGCTACCTTGGCGCTACTCGAAGACAGTCGCACGGCGGGTGCGCTTGGCGATCACCAAGCCGCCATCAATTATCTAGAACGGGCAATTCGCATCAAACCGCGAGATCCCGAGCTGTGGATAAGACTGGCGGAGCAACAGGTTCACTCCGGTAATCTCGAAGTCGCGATTCAGCAGGCGCGGAAAGCGATTGCTCTTTCTGGAAAGCGGGTCGATTGGCAGCGAGCGGCTTGGCTCGTCATTGCTGATGCCGAGGAAGCCCGCGGGCGCCTTGAAGCAGCCGATGCAATCAGGCGCAAGTGGCGCACGATCAAGGGATGACTCTTAAATCATCGTTGCTTTCAAGCTCATTCTTTTGCTTGGTCAGATCAGAAGAGGAGCGAACCATGAACTGGGACGCAGTCGGGGCCGTCGGGGAGATCTTGGGCTCGGTTGCGGTATTGCTGATTTATCTGGCTACTCAGATGAAGCAGACCAACAGCGTATCTCGGTTCAACACAACCCGAGAAATCATGGGTCAGTTCGATGACCTCAATAGGCTGTATGGCACCGATTCCACCATTAGGCAGGTTCTGGCGAAAAAGGGTGAGTTATCGGCCGACGAAAGCGAGCAGCTCTACACCTTTACACTGATGTACTGTAACGCTTGGGCTACCACTCTCGAAATCAGCTGGGCGGTGACGCACGCGCGGGCCGTGCCCCTGCGCACGCCTTCGAGCACATGCGTGGCACCCCGTAAAGTACGCGCGAAAACCCAAGACATGTCAGTTGGCTGACACTGCGCGCAAGGACGCACCCACATCTCGCATCGCACGCTTGTTTCGACTAGGCTTCGGCTCGGACGCCGCGCTAAGTTCACCCGGCGCGGTACGCCTGCAGAACCAACAATTCCAGGGGAGGAATACAATGAAGAAAAATCCGCTAGCCTATGTCACTTTGTTCGTCCTGACCGCCTTGATGTCACCGTCCACCCTTAGCGACGCGGCCGACGAGATCGCCGAGCGAATTCGTGCGACCTACGAGCTACAGCGTGCCACAGCCTTCGATCCTGACTACAGCTCCAAAGAGGGAACGCTCAACTTCTGGTCGAGCGGAGGGCTCCTGCAGGAAACACCGCCCGATCCGCCCGAGGAACTGCAGCAATCCGAGCTCTATCCGAAGCACATCACGGTCATCGTGAACGGCGATTCGGCTGCCGCAATGTATTACGCCGAGGGCACGATGACGGCGCCCGGCGGAGAGGCCATCCCCAACTATCTGACGCGGGTCATGGAGTTCTACATCAGGGAAGACGGTAAGTGGGTGGTGCGGGCCGCGCATTTCTCCCCACTGCAGGGGGGTCGCGGGACCACCGCGGTGACGCCGTAGCAAATCATACAACCGCACCGAGTGTGGAGCGCTAAGGCAGAAGTCGTCGCTCGCAACGACCTCTGCCTAGTCGGCATATTGGAACAGCCTAATCGCTCTCTTTTCCACCTTTTGACTTGATGCGTAAAGAGTCGATCTAGCGAGTGACTGCAATGAGCTGTGTATTCAATCGATCGACGCGACACATAGGTAAAATCGTTGCGCTGGTGTCTGAGTGCAGAGCAACTCAATTGGTTGATTGGCGGCTACGATATTTTCCGTTTTCCGCCCCATGCATCGCTCGAATACCGTGCAATAACATGACAACGCACGTATAATGAATGTCCATGGATGGCCTTGCTTACGACGACCTTCCGAACGATGTTGAGTACCTCAAATCGTTGGTGATCGAGCATGACCAGCATGCTCGAGACAGCGACCAGAAGATCATTTTACTTGAGGCGAAGGTCGCCAAGCTGGAAGCAGAAAGGCGCCTTGATCGAGCCCGTCGCTTTGGGTCGAGCAGTGAGGCGGGTGATCATCAGTACCGGCTGGGCTGATTCGCCTCTTCGACGAAGACATCCAGAGGTAGGATTGCGGTGACGCCCACGTTGGGCGCATCTACCAGTTGGCTGATCCTCAAATCGACGGCGACGCTGCACAATACGTAAGCCTGCTCCCGGGTCAGGCCGCGGGTCTCGACCAGGAAGTCGATCATTTCTGCCAGCGCGTTGCGCGCTGCGAGCGCGATGTCGTTCGACAGGTTTTGGAGCCCGGCGATGCGCTCGTCAGCGTTAAGGTAGCGCATCCAGGGTGGCACGAAACCTTCCGCTTTGATGGGGAATCCCGTCGTCGCGTAGAAGGCACGTGAGGGGATGTCGAGGAGTCGAGCGGGGCCAGCAAAATGGGGCCCGCGC
>JAPUIA010000015.1 GCA_027297435.1 Gammaproteobacteria bacterium
GAACACGACATTCCCGACCGAGAGAACGCTGCAGATGGTGTTGCGCGCCCGATTGAAGCGGCTCATCGTCGAGGGCGGTTCATTTGAATTGTTCTTACCAGTTCTAGAGCAGTTGAGAGAACCCATCTGTGTACTCGTACCAGATACAGAAACGCTGAAGTCCATTCCAAACAGCTGTGTTCATCATCAATACCTAACCCGTCGCAATCTGGTTGATGCGAAACAGTGGATCGCCACCGAACCAAATTCGCAGACGCTTGCCTATTTACTGTTCACTTCCGGCAGCACCGGTCAACCCAAAGGAGTGATGGTGACGCAACGAAATGTCATGCATTTCGTCGACTGCATGGTCGAGCGATATGACATTACCGAACAGGATCGTTTTTCGCAGACCTTCGACCTCACCTTTGATCTGAGTGCGTTCGACATGTTCGTCGCTTGGGAGAAAGGCGCTTGCCTTTGCTGTCCTACCCAGGGCGAGAAGCTGCTACCCGGTAACTACATAAAATCTCAGAGCATCACCATCTGGTTCAGCGTGCCATCCACCGCAATCATGATGAAGAAGTTGAGAATGCTAAAGCCAGACGCTTACCCAACGATACGATATAGCCTCTTCTGCGGAGAGGCTTTACCTCTTGAGGTTGCAGAGGCGTTCCAGCAAGCAGCCCCTAATTCAGTCGTGGAGAATCTATACGGCCCGACAGAGCTAACCATCGCCTCCACACTCTATCGTTATGAAACAGACGAGGCCGAAGCTGACTCGCAACTTGGTGTGGTACCCATCGGCAATGCTTATCCGGCGATGACCGAAATGATCGTGGATGAGGATCTGAACGTGGTGAAGCCAGGTGAGGTGGGTGAGCTTCTGATGACCGGCCCGCAGCTCTCTAAAGGGTACTGGGAAGATCCGGAGAAAACGGCAGCAGCTTTTGTCGTACCCCCCGGTCAAACCGAAGTCTTTTACCGAACCGGGGACCGGGTGAAACGGCGAAGGGCAGGGGGTCCACTCCTGTACCTGGGCAGGGTAGACGATCAGATCAAGGTACAAGGTTATCGAGTTGAACTCGGTGAAATTGAAGCACTCATCCGAGAAGCAGCAAGAACTGATGTAGCCATTGCAGTGGGATATCCAGCTGGCATCAACGGGGCAGACGGCATTCTCGCGTTCATGAGTAAAACCGACATCGACACAGCTGAAATAGAGGCGACGATTCGTAACAACCTCCCTGCATACATGCAGCCAACGTCACTGGTTCACGTGGACACATTTCCGCTGAACTCGAACGGCAAAGTGGATCGGAGAGCACTTCTCGAGAATTACCTAGCTAGCCAACCGGACGCCGCGCCTGCTCGCTAGCAGACGATCTCTCGGCGAGGCCCTCATAATCCTTCACATCATCGCGATTGGCGCGCTCATCCGAAAATCGTAAGCTCGGAGTAATGGTCGTTCGTAGCACAACTCCGGAAAGAGATGCGCATCTCAAAGCAAAATCACCTTAAGCGCTTGCTTCAGACCCAGGACGTCCTGATTGGCACGCTCGCCTATACGACCAGTCAGGTTTTGATGTGGTTGACGGGATTTGCCGATCTTCCTGGGACGTCTTACCACCTGCAGCTGACGCCTTTCGTAATCCTGTTCAGCGTTACTGCGTCGATAAGGCACATCCCGGCGCTGTACCACCAGTCCATTCTCAACATCGCGGTCTTTGCGGTCCGCTACGCCACGATCGTCGTCATCGGCATGCTAGCGGTGGCGTACTTCGCGAAGTTTGACGAGGTGAGTCGGTACGGCCTGGCGTTGACGGGCTCGCTGATCGCCGTTGGACTGGTGGTCAACCGGGTTTTCTTGGGCTGGTGGTACTTTCGCATAAGAACCGAAGATTCAGACAACTACCTGAAGGTCCTGGTCATTGGCAGCGGCAACCGCGCGCGCCACTTGATGAAAACCTACAAGGAAAAGTCTGAGTGGGGCATCGACTTCGTCGGGGTGCTCGACCCCGATGCGAAACGAACCGGTACCGAGGTAGATGGCGTGCCGGTCCTCGGTCAACCGGACAAGATCGAAGACCTCATCAGCTCGCAAGTGATAGACGAAGTCGTAGTGTGTTTACCGAGAAGCCTCATCGATGACGTCGCCGCTGTGTTCGATGCCTGTGCGGAGCAGGGCGTCAGCATCAAGTTCATGGCCGACTTCTACGACATGCCGGAAAGCACGGTGAGCCTCGAGACGGTGGGCGACACACCCATACTGAATTTCGATCCCGTCCATCACGAAGAAGGCAAGCTCATTGTTAAACGCATCATGGATCTCTTGCTGACCATTCCCGTCATGGCTTTTCTGATCCCATTCTTCATGCTGGTGGGTCTCGCCATCAAGCTCGAATCCAGAGGTCCGGTATTCTTCAAACAGGGGCGGATCGGTCTCAACAAGCGCATTTTCAGCATGATCAAATTCCGCAGCATGTACCAGGATGCGGAACAGCGCATGGCCGGGATCGAACATCTGAACGAAGCCGAGGGTCCAATCTTCAAAATCAAAAATGACCCCAGAATCACGCGCATAGGTCGCATCATTCGCCGGACTAGCGTGGACGAGCTGCCGCAGCTTCTCAACGTGCTGCTGGGCCACATGAGTTTAATCGGGCCGCGGGCGATGTCCGTGCGAGATGTCGAGCAGTTCAGCCTTGGAGTACAACGCAAGCGCTTCAGCGTACGGCCAGGGCTTGCATGCCTGCGTGAAGTATCGGGTCGGAGCAGGTTGTCCTTCGATCAGTGGCTGGCGCTCGATCTCAAATACATCGACGAGTGGTCACTGTGGCTTGATTTCAAGATTCTTTTCAAGGTGCCGGTGGCAGTGATACGTGGGGACGGAGCTTCTTGAATCGATCGCGGCTGAACGTCGAATCCTACCGTGCCATCCAATAACTTCGTATAATATATATTATGTTAAATAACGACTGATTCTGGATCGAATCAGTAGCAAGGCGCAATCAATAGACCTCCTCTTCAGCAATCGACCGGCGGTAGTCGATTCGACTGCGCTACCTCAACCAGGGTCTCAATTCGTATCAATCGTTTTTCGGGGCTTCAGGATTTCGTGTGGGTAGGAGATAGCCTCTGCTCCCGGACAGTCAAGGCGCTACGGGCCGCCTTCGCTTCGCTGCGGCCCTTTCCGGTGACCGTCCGCTCCTGTCAACAGCCTGGTTTTCTAATGCCGAAAGCATCGCTTCCGGCCAGTGTTTATGCTGGCCGCACGCTCACGCTGGATCACAAATGCCGGGGTATTAGACGTCATAGGACGTAAGACACATGGTCACGAAGCCCCTCCCGATCACCCCCGGTCGGTTTGGTATTCCCCGTAGCCCCCAAATTTACCCACACAAAACCCGGAAGCGCCCGTTTTTCATGATCCATTAGCAAATCTGCCATTTCGTCAACACCATCAGCGAGGGTCTGCAGCTTCATTGTCTTGGTGCGCATAGACGATGGGCTTAACCGCCTCAGCGGGCACTATGTATCCTTGAACCTATTGTGATTCAGCACGGCTACTGGCTGGCGCATTTTGTCAGTTTCGCCTCGTTACCTTCTCGGGTTATTCATAGATATCTTTGCGATGACCAATACGCAGCACCAATACGACAAGTTTGTAGTCTTCAATATTGCAGATCAGGCGGTAATCACGAACACGGTAGCGCCAGAGCCCCGCGAGTTCGTGGGACGGTGGCTTACCAAACCGACGCGGGTCTTCATCGGTTGCGACGCGCTCACGGAGGTAACGCAGAATCTCATGTTGGGTTTGCCTATCAAGCTTTCGAAGTTCCTTTGCGGCAGCATCGTCAAACTCAACTGTCCACGTCAAAGTCTTGCTCTAACTCATTCAGTGTCCAGCGTTTGCCAGGATTCTCCATGCGATCGATAGCCAGATACTTATCTTCCATTTCATCGAGATGCTCAAGAATCGCCTCTCTAGCATAAAAAGTCTTGGTGCGCCCGGTCTTCGCGGCTAACGCCGCCAAGCGGGCCTCTATCTCCCCGGGCAATCTAATCGCAAGCACGGCAACCTCCATTGCTATACACGTATAATATGTATAGCCTAGCAGGCTGGGTTCCCATTTGGAACCAGTCTTGGCAGCTCGCTAGCGCGTTCTAGAGTGCCTAGGGGTCAAGCTGCTGCGTCTCGGGGTTTAACGCTTCTGGCAATCTTCTCCCCTCCTTCAAGCTCAGCTATCCTTAGCTCGAACGATTTCTGAAGATTCAACCAAAACTCCGGTGTCGTGCCGAGATACCGCGATAGCCGCAGTGCCGAGTCAGCGGTAACACCACGTTGCCCTTTCAATATTGCAGTGATGCGGTTGCCTGGTACGTCCAAGGCCCTCGCAAGAGCTTTCGCCGATATGCCAAGTTCCTCGAGTTCTTCGCGCAAGATCTCACCTGGATGTACCGCTCGCATGCCATTCTTTCTCATCTCTTGCTCCTCTCAGTGATAGTCCACGATCTCTACGTCAAAGGGACCGTCGTTATCCCACTGAAAACAAAGCCTCCATTGCTGGTTTATTCGAATACGGTATTGTCCTTTCCGATCACCTGACAAGGATTCCAGTCGATTGCTCCGCAACGCCGAAAGATCTCGCAACGATTCCGCACTATCTAAGACGGCGAGTCGACGGGTTGCCTGCTCAGTAAATCCTTGAAAGTCTCGGATGAATTGGCCTTCGAAAAAGCGTTCGGTCTTTCCATCTTTGAAACTTCGAATCATTGAGTTAAGATGCTAACACCGAATACGCGATACGTATACCGTATCAGCATACGAAGCTCATTATGCTGAATGCAGCGGCTACTATCGGGGACCTTCGATTCCCTCCCGGAAATAGGGCTGAAGCGCTCAAAGGCGGACTAAAGGGTTTCCACAGTATCCGTATCAATGATCAGTGGCGCATTGTATTCCGGTGGATCGAAGGAGCCGCGGATGAGGTACAGATTGTTGACTATCGTCGGTAACAAAGATGCTTCCAGAAAGACGTAAATCGATACACCCTGGCGAGATTCTCCTGCAAGAATTCCTTGTGCCAATGGGAATCACGCAGACTGATCTAGCGAATCACCTTGATATACCCATTCAGCGCGTCAACGAATTGGTGCGTGGTAAGCGAGGTGTGACTCCGGATACTGCTTGGCTCCTTTCTAAAGCATTGGGTACTACTCCGACGTTTTGGATGAATCTGCAGGTGAACTATGATCTCAGCTCAATACGTCCGCCGAAGGGCGTTAAACGGCTGGTCGCCTAACACGTGTAACGGCGTTGATATCTATGTCATCAGAAAGTTGATCAACTACCCCGAACCCTTTTGAACGGGATGTTCCACACAAAGTTTGCGCACACCACCTCATATACCTACAACCTCTACCCCAGCCTCTTGAGCGGCCGTCCTCAGCGCAACATCTAACGTAGCCAATGGCAGCGCTTCCCGCATCGCCAGTTCCAAGTACGTCGCATCGTACAAGTTCAGTTCATAGTCCCGAGCCACATTGATGATCTTCGAGAACACGCGGTAGCTGGTCCCTTCATCGATCGAAATCGGTAGTTCCTGAAGTAAGCTCGTAAATCGAATGGATTCTTCAGCGTCTAGTCGACCCCGCCTTTCGCAGACCAGGAGCACATTGCTTACCTCCAAGAACCACAGTTCCGGAACGACTGCCTGGCTTTCCTTGAACGAGCTCAATATTTGATCAGCGTAGCCGGTGGGGTCGTTCTTCAGTATCCATGGCATCGTCGTCGAGCAATCGATGACAAAAGCCATCAACGACGCCCATCCTGCTTTGCAGCTTGCACGTCGTCGAGGCCAACGTCGCTACCATCGCTGCGAGTTTGAAACGCCTGCAGATCCTGAATGACTTCAGCAGCATCGCGACCGGTACGATCGTTTGCGGGCACGAGTTTCGCGATGGGCTTTCCATGGTTCGTGATGAGAAATTCGTCACCATCGCTTACGCCACGTAAGATTTGAGAGAATTTCGATTTCGCTTCGTATGAACCTGTTTTTTTCATGATTTGGGGCCGGATTTAGCGTCAATTTCAACGATTCGGTCGATCAAGGTAAAGATTTTTCCTTCACAGAAACTTACAAATTGGTTTCCGGTCGCGCGAACGTTTATAGGAGAATACGCCTGCTTCTGGATAGCTACGCAGTCTTAAGGAAGGGAACCTCCTGTGCCTCACGTTCGAATCCTTCGGCACTACATCCATACACCCGTAATCATCATGTCGCTCGTAGAGGGCCTGCTAATCGCCGCTGCGGCCTATTTGGGTCATTACACGGCTTTTCAGCAATTTCCCGAAGTTTGGGGACACCTGACCCCTGCGCTGACGTTTTCAATAGCAATTGTCTTGTCAATGAACGCCATGAATGTGTACGAATCCCGCATTCGCGAAGGCTATCCCGCCATGCTGTTGCGAACGGCAATATCGATGTTTCTGCTCGGTACGATGGCCGTGGCAATGTTGGCCTATTTCTTCCCGCCTCTCGGCATGGCACGTGGTGTTCTCCTGTTTTCGACCGCGGAAGCCTTTGTGTTGGTCGCGGCCTTTCGTTGGATTACGGGACAACTCGTCAGCGAAGACGCGTTCAAGAAACGCGTTGTGGTATTCGGAACGGGCCAACGTGCACTCAAGATCGCGACCCGCATGCGTAGACGGTACGACCGGCGTGGATTTGTGTTACTCGGCTTCATCAAGGCGCAAGACACGACGGATCTGGTCAGTGAGTCCGGCGCAAAAGTAGTGAGTTACGATGAGCCTCTCGTTGAATACTGCAATCGTCTGAAGGTTGACGAAATCGTGGTTGCCATCGACGAACGAAGACGCAACGTCGAGGCCCGCGGTGGCATGCCGCTGGATGAATTGCTCGAATGCCGCTTGGTCGGTATCGAGGTGTGTGACGTTCAGGCGTTTATCGAGCGCGAATGCAGCATGGTCGACGTCGATCTGCTGCGCCCATCGTGGATGGTGTTTTCGGACGGTTTCGTGCTCAACGTTTGGCGTTCGATGACCAAACGCGGTTTCGATGTACTGGCTAGCCTGATACTGCTTCTCTTTACCTTTCCCATCATGCTTGTAACCGCGTTCTTGATCTGGGTGGAGGGCAGATTCAAAGATCCAATCTTGTATCGGCAGGTACGTGTCGGCTTAGACAGCCGGATGTTCGAAGTACTGAAGTTCCGCAGCATGCGGGTCGATGCCGAAACACCGGGCTCGGAGGTCTGGGCTGACGAAGATGAGTCGCGCAGCACCAGAATCGGCAACCTCATCCGCAACAGCCACATCGACGAACTACCGCAGCTATTCAACGTCTTGCGGGGCGACATGAGTTTTGTCGGGCCGCGTCCGGAGCGGCCCGTGTTTGTCAAAGAACTCGAAGAACAGATCCCCTTCTATGCGCAACGCCACCACGTCAAACCCGGCATTACCGGCTGGGCGCAGCTTTGCTATCCCTATGGTGCGTCCATCGATGATGCCAAGCAGAAACTGCAGTACGATCTGTATTATCTGAAAAACCACAGCATTCTGCTCGACCTGATCATCTTGCTGCAGACCGTGGAAGTGGTCCTCGTTGGCGAAGGCGCTCGTTAGTCTAATTTGAGATGTACACTATAAATGTTTGTATTTAATACGTTAGTGTTCATCACGACTTCGCATTACACTCACTGAGATGAGCGACGTATCCGAACAAGACTTAGACGAAGACGAGCACCCTACCCGGCTGCACCTAATCTGGGATGTGGTGATCTTCCAATTCAAACTTGCCGCCGACGGCTTTCGGGACATTGTGTTGATACCGGTATCGCTCATTGCGGCGCTCTATGGGCTGGTTGCAGGCGGTCATGAGCCGGAACGCTACTTCAAAGACGTCCTGCGGTTTGGGCGGCGCACCGAGCATTGGATCAACCTGTTCGGTCAGCGCAAGGGCAAAGGCACGTCGGATCGGTTGATTACGCCGGTTCGGCAGAAGGTTTTCGATGAGGTACAGAAAAACCCGTGGCTGGCCAAGGCAGGATCGGGCATCTCGCGTTCTTTGGACGAAGTCACAGGGTCCATCGGTCAGAAGTCAGCTCGGAAGTCAAAAAGAAGCGATAAGCGTAAGGATCGTGACTGAAGTCCTGCCATAACGAATCCCAACATGATTTGCGCTCAAACCGCCGAAAAAGTGCATTAGCAGAACTGCGTCATCATGCGGTATCCAACCAGAGATTAGCGCCAGTTCCGGCGAGCCGGGTTGCCATAGCGGCAAGGTCGATCGCTATCCAACCGATAGCGGCCGGAGAAGTCAACGTGCTGCCAGGCTAGCGGCGATATCCGCTTCAGCGTTTCTGCCGCGGCTTTGTTTGGACGGTTCTGCAGCGTTTGGTACATGGCTGGCCAAAATATAGCCATCCTCAAATATCACCTTGACCGCCCGATCGCCGAACCATTCGATCTTCACAACCGTGGCTGTTCCATAGGGTGTCAGACCCTCAACCGATACGCCTTCTTTCACGTCTTCAAGCTTCGCGGCCTTTTTTTCGGAAAACGCCCTTATTGAAATGTCTCCGGCCATTTCCGTGACGTGTGGTAGACGCTCAGGATCTGGACCTCTTCGTTCTTGATGCGATACGGCACGACGTACGGTAGGTCATGAATGACCAACTCATATGTACCGCGCACACGCCCTGGCCGCCCGACCCTCGGATGTTCTTGGAGTTGACTGACGGCAATCCGTATCCGTTGGGCAACCTCAAAGGCTGCCCGTGGATTTTCGCTTGCAATATAGTCCTGAATCTTGCCCAGCGCGGTCGCGGCGGGTTCGGTCCAACGAATACGCACACTCAGGCGCTTTCGTATTTATTGAATAATCGGGCCAAATCAGCGTCGCTAGCAAAGCGCCCTTTGTCGGCGGCCTTGATACCTTCTTTGACGCGTTCACTCTGCCAAGCGTGCAATTCCAAGAGCTGGTCGATTGCCTGATTGACCAGGTAATTTCGTGACCGATCCTGCTGTTTCGCAATTCTGTCCAGTTGTTTAACCTTTTTGCTGTCCGTCCGGACGCTAAATGCTTCTGTGCCCATCTGCCTATCTTCCTTTCGGTTTATGGCGGTTCACAACGGTTACACAGTAATCATAGCACGGTTTGAGGTTTTTCTGGAGATGGGTGATATGCTCCAACCGGGTGCCCTCGGGGTCAGCGCTGCTAAAAAGTGGGAAAACGTCTTCGTTAGCAAAATCAAAGGGATCGAACATTATCGGTGGCTCTCAAAGCCACTATCACAACCCTTGCAGGGATCGCCACAGTGTACTAATCCTACTGCGCCTTTAATCCGCGGTTTGGGCGAAAATAACCCACATCAAGTGAATCCCCAACATGAGGCGAATCCTACGCGGATATGATCGTCGTGCCTTCAAGTTCCTCCAGGGTGCCGTAACCAGCGTCACCCAGTCGCTGATTACAGTCCCCGTACACCCCTCCAAGCCGATCCAGAACAAAACGCGCGAACAACTCCTGAACGATCTCGATCGAATCTCGATCGAATTCGAGCGATCGACAAGAACACACGAATTGGTACGCGATTGAGTACGGGCTAATCGGCAATTGTATGTTTTTGATGTCTCTCCCGGTGCCGTAGGCCGTTCGCTCGGCGATGTTTTGCAGCAGCAGTTTGAAATGTGCGGCACACTTTTCAGACATCCCTTTGGCCACGATTTCGAGCTCAGTGTTGTGTTCATCGTACGGGACGCTGTCGTTGAACCAATACTGAACGGTGCGCTGCATCCTTCTCGCGAAGGTTTGGATCAGGTTGGATCGGCGAAAACGCATTTCGCGCATGAGATCGAAGCATCTGCCCTGCTGGGCCTCGTCGTTGTTGCGGTAGGCAAGCTCGAACAGAGCATCTTCTATGTTGGAATAAAAGCCATCCATCAAGTGCAGCAACTCAGACGTTACTTCGTGATGCATAGCCGTAAAAACGTTACGGGGATCGTACTGCTGACCCATCGTTCCCTCATTTGTCCCTCAAGGCTTAACCAAGCATAGACCAGACGAACCGCGCGATTCGTTGACTGAATGGGCGGGGAAGATGCCAACTGCGTCACATTTTTACAGGCTTTGAACAAGTTGTTTAAGAAAAGCCCTAAAGTCGGGCCAAAAGCCTCGGAACCGCGGCCTCGTGTCGCTTGGACACGCAGCCGCCTCCTCCCGGGCGTCGTCGTGCTATTGAAAGCGTACCTGTGCGTTGACGTAGCCGGGCATGCCCTGGCTGTCCACGGACGCTCTCAGGACCGTGACACCGTTGTTCTCGTTGAGTTGAGCAACCCACGAGACGATGTCGTTGAACGACTGTGCCTGTAACACGACGCTCACCACACCGTTGGTTTCCGGTTGCAGGCGGTTGAGTTGCAGTCCTTGAGCGTCGGCGGTGCGAGTGATAATCGGTATCAACGATCTACCCGCGGCCGCCGGACTCGCCTGCCGTGCCGCCGCCCGGGCACGCGACTCGTTGGCCTCCAACCAGTCGAGTAACGCCTGGGCATTCTGATAGCGGTTGGTTTCAATGTCGCGCCAGTCGGAGATGGGTTGCCAGACACCGAGCCAGAAAACCACGACGAACGTCGCCAGCCCGAGACCGGCGATTACCCTGCGTTCGTTGGCTTCTTTGCCGGCATACCAACGTCCGGCCGAGGACTGTCTCAACTGAACCTGCACTTGCTCGAACATCACATCGCTCGCAATCGCAGACGCGCGCGAACGCCACCGTCGGCCTGTTCGGCCGACGTGATTTCAGTATCGACACCACGACTGGTTAACCCCTCACGCAATCGATCGACGTCTTCGTAGCGGCGCATCAGCAATTCGGTGTTCAGCTCGCTACGGGCATCGTTGTAGTCGATGCCGAGTATGGTCATGCTCGAGTCCACCACACCGGCAAGATCGCCGATGAATTCGACCATGCCTTTGTGATCCGACGTCACGCGTACGCCCAAACGGGATTGCACGCGTCGGCGAATGCTTGCCGGTGTGGCCGTACGATCTTGCGGAAATATGTCACGGTACAAGGCGAGCGAGCGTTGCTCCAATGAATTGGCCTGTGTTGACGACCAGAATCCCTCAACCGTGACGGTGAGCAACATGATCAGTACGCAAATACCGGCGAGCGTTGCAACGCTACGCCAACGCTCCATGCTGGGGTCTCTCGGCAGCGACGGTGTGTATTCGCCTTGCAGTAGATTGATTGCCGATGGTTGTTCGGGCCAGCGCGATGCGAGATAGGTCAAGATCGCGCCCTCCCCGCTAGCCGCCGATTCGACTTCGATACCCGCATCGAGTTGACTGCGTTCGATATCGGTCAGCTCACCATTGATCATCGTGAGTCGATGTAACTCCAGGGAACCGAGCGCCATCAATAGGTTGGTGCGATCGAGGGTTGCGGCCTGGTCTGACGTGCGCACCAAGGCCGAGTCGCCATCGAGCAGCACGCAGGCGGTGCCCGCTTCGGCCGGTAACAGTTCGGCATCCGGCACCATGAATCCCGGTACGATACCGAGTGAGGCAAAACAGTCCAACCAGCCTTGCAACAGGTCTCGGTCGATCAAACAACAGTGGATCACGGCCCCGCGTTTGATCGCTGCACTGGCGACGTGCATGCCTTCGATGTCCGTGGCGACGTATTCTTCGACAACGTAGGGCAGCGCACGGCGAATTTGGCCGATGCTACGGCCGGGCACCGTGCAACTGACCCCCAGTACGTGTTCGCTAGGTACCAACACCACGATGTTGGTGGGGGTTCTGAGCCAATCGACGTTCGGGTCGGCAAGGTCGGCAAGGCCTCGATAATCGGTCACACCCTGGGCGCGCTCCTGCCCGTCATCCTCGACGATCAACCACTCGCAACCGATTGCAAAGCCTTCCTCGAGACGTTCGACAGGCGATAAGACTCTCAAGAACAGCGTCGGCATAACGTCAAGCTTCTTCGACTTCGACACCGAAGCGCGACCGGAAATCCTTGCCCATGTCGCGGTGGATCAGTGTGATCGCGCCATCTGCGGGGTTGCGATGTAAAAGTGATGTTAGCACAGCCACACTGTCACCCACCTGGGCGTACACCTGGATTTCAAAGTATTCACTGGTGACGGTTAGAACGTCGACCGCACTCGCAAACTCAGGAAATTCGGTTGTCGCTTCGTTGACGTTCTGATACTCCCTCGGCGACTGGGTGAATGCCTGCAGCGCGCCTTCGCTCAACTTCGGGTTCATGGCGGCCAGCACGTGGCTGGTTGCCGTATTGACATTCACGCTCAGAGTATTGGTCGGCAGCACGCAGACGTGCTCCATCAAGACGGGTAAATATTCGCGTTCCATGCCGTAAAGCAATCTGAGTTCCGACACGTGGCCGGCAAGACGGTTCGGTGTCCGATGGGCATTGGCGCGCAGGAGATACTCGCTGTCCTCGGCACCGAAACCGGAAATCAGTTCGTCGCTGTCCACCCAATCGCGCCAGGCATCGGCAATGGTATCGGGAAGGCTCAAGTTGTTCAGCAGCGTCTTGAAGCGGGCAAGATTTTGGACGTTCTGCGTGTCGTTTAGGGCATTCAGATTGAAACAACCATTCAAGTCGCGGGCTTGAATCTCGATGAACCCCGCATCGTCGATCTCGAAAGGTGCCAGCGGTTGGGCCCACAGTTCTTGCAACGTGTCGATGCCCGGTCCCGACTCCGTGAAATCTTGATAGAGCGCCTGGCGGGCAAAGGTTTCGGCCCCCAATGCATAGGCGATTGCTTGATCGTATCCCAGCGCATTCTGGCTCTGTGCCACCGCCAGGCTGTGGCGTCCGGCCATCTGATAGACAACCGCCGAAAGCACCGCGACGATCAGCAGTATGCTGATCAGCACGACACCGCGACTCAAACGCTGGGTACCGGCCATAGTCTTTCCACAATGCCGAAAGGAGCCGCCTCGACGCGCATGATGAGTGCGACGAGTCGCGTGTTGGGATCGTCGGCAAACGCCCCCAACAACGGCCAAAACGTGTGTTCGTTGCCGGCGGCGTCCAGCGCGAAAAATTCGACCTGCTCGACGTCGCCCAGCAATTTTTGCACGACCGGTTCGGAATCTTGCGCGCGATCCAACACGCTCCAGTAGCTGCGGTACAGATCGCCGTCTTCGACGATGTACGCAACACGCTGCAGTTCTGCCCGCCGTTGCTGCAGCGGATTGCGCCAACCCATGCGGCTGAATTCAATCAGGCCGTCGCTGCCGATTCTGATGGGTTCGATCTGATCGCCTAACATATCGCGAATCGGGCGATTGGTTAACTGCATGACGTCGCGCTTGAGAATCTGCATCGCACGCTGCACCTCCACCAAGCGCGCGGCACGCTCACTCATGATCGCGTGGTTATTGATCGTGCGCGACACCAACTGGCTCGCAATCAAGCCGACGACGGCGAAGACGGCCAATACCACCAGCATTTCGATCAACGTGAAACCGCGTCGCATCAGTAGCGCCCGATGAACCCGACGAGCCTGTCAAGGGGCCCGACAACGTCGTCATCGACCACCTCATAGACCTCGATTTCGACCCGGCGCAGCCACGGGTGGGTGGTTTGACTGATCTCCTCATCGACGCGCCAGGTGCGCCCAGACATCACGACACGCTCTGTACGCCGCCCCGTTGCGACCGGCTCGACATTGTCGACCCTGCTGAGCTGGGTGCGTGCCAGTTGGTTCTCGGCCACCCAGTGGGCGACAGCGCGGCGTTCCAAAATATACGTCTGAGATACGATGTTGCCCACGGCGGACGAGACGGTAATCCCGGTCAACGCCACCACGACCAGGGCGACCAGCAACTCCACCAAGGTGAAGCCGCGGCTACTCATCGCGTGTCACCGTCACACGCGCTAAACCGTCGCTCGAGACGACCCAGGCCAGCGAATCCCATTCGGGTTCCACGAACCATTCGAACGGAGTTATCTCGCCGCTCGAGAACACGATGATGTCCGGCAAATCGCCTTCGCCCGCCCCGAATTGTTCGAGATCCAGGCCCTCGACGGCGACGCGAAACGAAATGCGCTCGATCGCGCGATCGGACAGAAACGGCCGATGCGCCTGCTCCACCCAGGTCGCCTGGATGGGATCGAACTCGGCGAATCGATAGTCGGTGCCTTCAACGTAGATGCCCCATTCCTTGTTGCGTTGCAACGCATATTGCCGGGCGAGTTCGACGCGCATGGCGATACGCTCTGCCGTGCCGCGCATGGCCTGCTCGGCATCCGCGCCGGTGAATCCCAGCACCACCGTGCCCATCAACAACCCGACGATGACGAACACCACCAGTAGTTCCAGCAGCGTAAAGCCGAATTGGCGAGCCGCAGTCACGGCGAGAACCGTCTATAGGTCGGCCAGGCGAATGTCGGCGTTCACGCCATCACCGCCTTCGTTGCCGTCCGCACCCAACGAGAAGAGCACGAAACTGATCGGTCCGTCACGTTCGTACACGTAGTGCGAACCCCAAGGATCCTCCGGCAGCTTTTTGATATAGCCTTCCGGATTCCAGTTTCTCGCCTCAGGAAAGCCCGACGGTTGTGCTACCAGCGCGTCCAAGCCCTGGTCTGTCGAAGGGTAGTTGAAATTATCCAACCGGTAGATATCGAGTGCGTTGGACAGCGAGCGAATATCCGATTCGGCGGCCGTGACACGGGCTTGACCGGGTCGCGAAAGCAAGTTGGGCACGATGACCGCGCCGAGGATGCCGATGATGACCACGACGATCAAAATCTCGAGCAACGTAAACCCGCGGGCTGCATGAGGTCCGCGGATGCACCTGCAGTTTCTGTGTCGCATAGCTTGTCCTACACCAATTGGTTCATGTTGAGCATAGGCAACAGGATGGCCATGACAATGAACATGACCAACCCACCCATCAACAGTAACATCATCGGCTCGAAGAGCCGTACCAAGGTCGTCACAATTCGTTCAACTTCCGCCTGTTGATACGTGGCCACCCGGTCGAGCATGGTATCCAACTGCCCGGAAGCCTCGCCGCTGGCCACCATATACAGCAACATGGGCGGAAAGTAGCCGACACCCTCGAGTGCGGCCCGCAGGCTTGCCCCCTCGCTGACGCGTTGCGTTGCGTCCACCAGACGCCGCCGTAACCACGAGTTCGACACCACATCGGATGCAATCGTCATCGCTTCGACCAGCGGCACTCCGCTGCGATTCAAGATGCTGAGCGTGTTGGCGTAGCGGGCCGCATTGCTCGATCGCGTGATGCGTTTGACAAGCGGCATTCCGAGTTTCTGACGGTCCCAACTAAGGCGCATGGCAGGTTGATTCAACGCCCAGCGAATGGCCATCACAAGCCCCCCGATACCGAGCAAGATGGCCCACCAGAACACCGCGGCAAATTCCGAAACGCCGATCAGCAACAAGGTGGCAAACGGCAACTCCTGACCCATGTTCTCGAGCACGCCGACCATGTCGGGTACCACGTAGATCATCAGCGTACCGACAATGCCCAGTGCCAACACGAACAGCATGACCGGATAAATAAGCGCCATCTCGACGTTGCGGCGCGCCTCGAATTGGCGCTCGGTGTAGTTGGCCAGATTTTCCAGCACCTTGTCGAGATATCCGGATTGCTCGCCCGCGGCAACCGTGGATCGGTACAATTCATTGAAACTCGACGGAAACTCCGCAAGGCTGGAAGCGAGAGAGTGACCTTCCAATACCCGGCTGCGGATGCCCATGACAAGCGCGTTCACGTGTTGTTTTTCCGACTGTTGGGCAGCGGCACCCAAGGCTTCTTCGACCGGTAGCCCGGCACCGATCAAGGTGGCGAGTTGGCGTGTGATGAGCACGCGATCCAAACCGCCGAGACTGCGATTGAACGAAAGCAGTCCGGAGCCGGCCGCTTGCGCCTTCTTGCTTTGCGCGGCCACGTCGACGTCCAGCGGCACCAGTCCTTGGTCGCGCAGCAGCTGTCGAATCTGCCGCACGCTGTCGGCCTCCAACACGCCTTTGCGCTGTTTACCTCGATCATCGAGCGCGGTGTATTCGAATGCAGCCACGCGTCAACCTTTAAGGAGGGGTAGGAGGCGGCTGCGTGTCCAAGGGACACGACGCCGCGATTGTAGAATCGGGTTCAATAGAAATCGCGGCTGAAGCCGCTCCTACCCCATCGTTCGAGACAGTTGTTTCCGCATAGCGAGTTGCGCCCCACATTAGGCGATTCGAGAATTCTGTGGAGGATCCCATACAGGCTTACCGCACTATTCCTCGAGCGTGACTCTGAGGACTTCTTGGACCGAAGTGATGCCGGCTAGAATCTTTTGCTTGCCGTCGTCGCGAATGCTGGGGCCGGTGCGACGGGCCAAACCCGCAAGTTCTTGTTCCGAGACTCGATCGTGGATCAATTGGCGCATGGTGTCGTCGACCACGACCAGCTCGTAGATGCCGGTACGGCCCCGATAGCCCGATTGACCGCAGCTTTCACAACCTTCTGCGTCATAAATGGTGGCGGCAGACTCTTGCAGGAATTCGAGTTCGGAACGGTTCGCTTGGCGCTGGGTGCGGCATTCGGGGCACAGCACCCGTATCAGCCGCTGCGCGAGGGTGCCGACGAGGCTCGACGACAGCAGAAACGGTTCAATGCCCATGTCGATCAGGCGTGCCACCGACCCGACGGCGGTATTGGTGTGTAGCGTCGACATCACGAGATGCCCGGTCAGGCTCGCTTGCACGGCGACTTCCGCGGTTTCGAGATCGCGTATCTCTCCGACCATCACCACATCCGGGTCTTGTCGCAAGATCGCGCGCAACCCGCGCGCAAATGTCATATCGGCTTTGGTGTTGACCTGGGTTTGACCGATGCCGGGCAGATTGTATTCGATCGGGTCTTCCACGGTGAGTATGTTGATCGTCTGCATAGACAGTTCCGACAGCGACGCGTACAGCGTCGTGGTCTTGCCCGATCCGGTCGGTCCCGTCACCAGAAAGATGCCGTGGGGGCGATGCACGACCGCTTGCACACGCGTGAGGTCCGCATCCGACATGCCGAGACCGGTCAGTTG
>JAPUIA010000150.1 GCA_027297435.1 Gammaproteobacteria bacterium
AGGTAGCAGTGCAAATAACCTGCCAAGCTGCTGCGGGTAACCGCTATCAAATCACAGACTGGCGCCGATACCTATGCTCCCATGGCGGCTCAGTGAAGGATAACTGCGCACAATGGCTGTACGCATCGGTAAGTCTGTCGAAAACCTGCTACGGATACTGTTCGGGAGTTTCGCACTCGTACCGATTGCCGCATTGGCGTACCTGGCCCTGCATGACGCCACTCAACCGATTGTCTTCGGCTCGATAGAGCGGTTTAGCCAGTTCGCGGTCGGTGCGGTCGGCGCGGCCTTTTTTATCATTATCTCGCTCGGTGTGCTGGTGCTGCGCAACGCATTCAAACCCCTTACCGACCTAGAAGAGGTCACGCGGATGGTGGCGCGCGACGACTATTCGCGGCGCGTGAACATCAAAGCCAGTGACGAGTTTCAGTCGCTCGGCAAAGCGTTCAACGACATGGCCGATCAGCTCGAAGACACTCTGAAATCCAACCAATCGGTTGCCGACATCGATCGACTGATCCTCTCCACCGCCGATCTCGATTCGATCTTGCGCAAAGTACTCATTTCGGCCCGCACGGAAGCCGTCGAAGTCACGTTGATATTGCGTCCCCAAATGTCGTCGGTGCGACTCGCGACCTACCGGCTCGAAAGTCGCCGCTTGGTTACAGATTCCATTGGCTTGGTCGAAATCACCGAAGATAGTCTGCTCGACGTCGATGGATACCAGCGCGTTGCCGAACGGGTGTGCGGGGAGCACATTCTTGAATGCCTTCCCATCGCTACCGAGGGCACGATATCGGGTGTTCTCGTGGCGACCAGCATGAGATCGCTCAAGGCTAGCGAATCCAAGCGCCTGGCAGACTTGGCGGATCGATTGTCCGTTGCCGTCACGAACATCAAACACTCCGATAGCCTCTATCGGCAAGCGCATTTCGATGCGTTGACGGGGCTGATCAACCGGCATGCGTTCGAGGACCGGTTGCGCGACAACATTTCGCGATCGTGGCGCGGTGAGCAGGGCGCCCTGTTGTTCATCGATCTAGATGGCTTTAAGAAGGTCAACGATACCGAAGGTCACAAGGCTGGCGATCGATTGTTGGTGCACATCAGCGATCGTCTGCGCGAGTCGCTCAGAGATGTCGACACGATCGCCCGCTTGGGCGGTGACGAGTTCGGCATCATCGTACCGGGATGTGATGACGAGAAATCGGTATCCCACCTGTGTGAACGCATCATCGCCTCGATTGCGAAACCGATCGTCGTCGATCGGATGGAACACTCGGTCGGCGCGTCGATCGGCGTGGCGCTTTTCCCCGATGACGGGCAGTACGTCGAAGAGCTCGTCAAGAAAGCGGATTCAGCCATGTACCGGGCAAAAGAGTTGGGTGGCGCCAAATTTGCGTTCTTCGACGACACGTTGAACGAAGCCAACCGTCACCGCGTGTTTGTGGAGACCCGGCTGCGTGGAGCCATCAAGCGCGGTGAGCTCGAACTGCACTTTCAACCCAAGCTGAAACTCGACGACCGCACCGTAAACAGTGGCGAGGCCCTACTGCGTTGGACGGACGCCGAGCTGGGCCGCGTGCCGCCCGATACCTTCGTGCCGATTGCCGAAGAGACGAGCCTGATTCACGAATTCATGTCCATACTCGTCAACAAGACCGCCGACCTATATCTCGCGGCAGATCGTGAAGGCGTCAACATCGATCACATCGCGATCAACGCGTCGGCTAAGCAGTTGATGACCGAGGGCTTTGCGTTTTCGCTGCTCGCGATGCTCGACCGGCGCAGCTTGGCCTACCAAAATATCGAGCTCGAAATAACGGAATCGGTCTTCGCCCGCGACACGCGACTAGTCGTTCGAGAGCTGGAGATCTTGCGCAGCGCCGGCATGAAGATCGCGCTGGATGACTTCGGTACCGGTTTTTCCTCGTTGAACATGCTGCGTGAACTGCCTTTGGACGTGGTCAAGATCGACCGCTCGTTCATCACGGAACTGGATACATCGGATCAGGCGCGAATTCTCGTGCAGCATCTCATCAGTATCGCCGCCACGCTGGGTAAGCAGGTCGTCGCCGAAGGGGTCGAGACAGAGGTGCAACTACAGCACCTCGTCGATGCGAAATGCGACTATGTGCAAGGATACTTGATCGCGAAGGCGAAGACCGAGGGCGACTTCATCAGCATGCTGTCCACCTGGCAAGCGGCGGAAACATCCGACGAACCGCGATCTGCAGAACGATAGCCGGCCGAAAACCCGTGACGTGGGTGTGGCAATCGACGATCCCTAAGCCACTTTGGCAGCAGTTGTTGTACCATCTGCCCTGATAACGTGGCTACAACAATATAGTCGCGTTCACGCAACCGAGTGGCGATGGAGAGATCAGTGGAAACTGCTGCAACGAGCCTGAGCGAAGCAATCAAGTGCCATGGCCTCGAGCGCTATGTGCTGGAGCTCGAGACCGACGGCTTGACGATCGTGCCGCCCGAGGTCACGGGCGTAACGCCCGAGTTCTTGGACCGCTGCACCGAGGTGCTGCTGGCGCGATTCACCGAGATGACCGGCGGCTGCCCGATCTCCATCGAAAAGGGGCCAACGGGTGAACTCGTCTGGCCGGAGATGCCGTCGGGTGGGCTCAGGGGCGAGGACGCGCCTGCGGAGCCGAGCCAGATGCTCATTCAGCAGTTGCTGCAGCTGGACCGGTGTTTCCGCGATCTCACGGTAAACCCGGTGGTCGACGCGCTGATCGACCACCTGATGGGCCGCGTACCCGGCTTAGGCAAGGCCAGACGTCTGAGCAGCACCAATTCGTTCGTCAAATGGCAGGGCGACTACGGTTACGGCGAGACCCTCGGCCTGCACAATGATCAGGGTGCCAACCCGCTGCCGTGGGGACGCACGGCGCTCACCGCCAATGCCACCTGGTGCTTGACGGAGTACACGAAGGAGGGCGGCGCCTTGGCTTACGTTCCGGGATCGCACAAGTCGAACGCACATCCCATCCAGCCGATGGCCGCCAAGAAAGCCGTGGCGGCGGAGGCGCCCCGGGGTTCGGTGATCGTCTGGCCCGGCACGACGTGGCACGGCGCGTATCCGAAGCTGACGCCCGGGCTGCGCCTCAACGCCGTCGCCTACTACCGCCACCACGCGGTGTTGCCCCAGGAAAACACCATGGTGACGATGCGCGACGAGCCGTGGAACGATTGCGACGACCCAGACACCATGCGCGAGTTGCTCGGCTTCGACGATAGGTTTCCCTATCTCGAGCAGACTCAAGCCGTGCCTAAGCTCGCCTCGGCGAGCACCTAGTGATTTACCATTACCGCTAAGACAAAGAGGGCGAAACATGCAATTCGGAGAGTTTGAGGTAACAGAGAACATCAACCCCACCTACAAACGCATCAACGAGCTCGGGCTCCAGCAGAACATTGTGGATTTGGACACCTACGGCTTTACCGTCATTCCACCGGAGAAGGTCGGGGCGCCGGACGGATTCCTGGACCGAATACGCGACACCGTACTGCGCATCGCGAAGGAGCGCACCGGGGTCGAGTTCAAGGTCGAGGAGAACGGCAGTGTCGGCGAGTACAAGGCTCAGCCCCAGATGGGCAATCAGTTCCTTTTGTACTACCTCTTGATGGCCGACCGAATCTTCGAGGAGTGGCTGATGAATCCGGCCCTCTACACGATTGGCACCTACCTCCTGCACGGCCAACAGCAACTCTCCAGCTTGGTGTCGTTCGTCAAGTGGAAGAGCGCCACGGGCGACGACAGTGCCTTCTCAATGGTGGGGCTGGGCCTGCACACCGATTCTCCGCCGGATCGCGACGGCCGGTTGCCGGCTTGCTCCGACATCTCCAACGCCGCCTATTGCCTGACCGACTATACGGAAGAGAACGGCGCCCTCGCCATGGTCCCCGGCAGTCATCGCTACCAACGAGGGCCGAATCCCGGCGAAGGCGAAAAAGACGCGGTGCCGGTCGAAGCCCCGGCGGGTTCGGTGATCGCGTGGCACGGCAATACCTGGCACGGTGCCTACCCGAAGCAGACCGACGGCCTGAGGTTGAACGTGACCACGTACATGTGTCACCGGCGGATCAAGACCCAAGAACGTTACCGGCAGAGCGTGACGCAGGAGATGCTGGATCGCAACCCACCGGAGTTCGCGCGCCTGCTCGGGGCGGACGACATGATGGGCTGGGACGAGAAGGGGCCGGATCTCGTGAAGATGATGAAGTACATGAGCCCCGAGATGAAAAAGCGTTTCGCCAAGATGGCAGAGGCACGCAGCAACGCGGCTTAGGCGGGCCGCGACCGTTGCACTCGTGAAAAGTCGACCGCTCGGATGAGAGGAGCAAGAATTCCTTGCCCGTGAGCGCGGGCCGCCCCACATGCAGTGCAAGGCTGCTGTGGCCTTTGGCGTAACGTTCAAACACCAGCACATTCAAGTCATCGGTTGATCTCGTGACATCTCTCTTCGCTATCGGCAATGAGCTCCCGAATGGTGATAACCATGAATAGAACATGAGACGATTTTTCGCCTTGGCCATTGCCGCTTCGTCCTTGACGGCTTGTGGTGGCGGTGGCGGTTCGTCACCAGCACCCGCCCCGCCGCCGCCCCCTCCCGCAGCAGGCGTTGGGCCCGCGTCGTGTATCAACGGCAACGCGGACGGCTTCCCATGTGTTGGCATTCAGCTTCGCAAGCACGTCACTTTGTCTGAGCTCGGCGGTAGCGCCGGCAACGATGTGTGGGGGTGGACCGATCCGCAAGACGCTTCCGAGTACGCGCTGGTGGGGATGAACAACGGCGTCGCGTTCGTCAATTTGACAGACCCGGATAACCCCATCGTGGTCGGGCGAATGCCCACCGCCACGGTCAACGCTACCTGGCGCGACATCAAGGTAGCTCAGGATCACGCTTTTGTGGTGGCAGACAATGCCGGCAACCATGGCATGCAGGTTTTCGACCTGACGCGACTGCGCAATGCGGGCCCTAACCAGACGTTTCCAGCCGACATCACCTATGCTGACTTCGGCAGCGCGCACAACATCGCGATCGACGAGCAGAGCAACTTTGCTTACGTCGTAGGCTCGAATACCTGCGCTGGCGGTCTGCACATGATCGATCTCAACACGCCGCAAAATCCGCTGTTTGCGGGTTGCCACGACGCTGACGGCAACACCCACGACGCCCAATGCATAACCTATACGGGTCCAGATCCCGATTACGCGGGCAACGAGATCTGCTTCGCCTCCAACGAAAGCCGCGTCGCCATCGTCGACGTGAGCAGCAAACCATCACCCGTCACACTTGCGTCATTCACCTACCCCAATCTTGCCTATGTGCATCAGAGCTGGCTGACCGAAGACCAACGCTTCCTGTTCGTCGGCGATGAGTTGGACGAGCAGGCAAGCGGCGCCAACACGCGCACGCTGGTATTCGACGTCAGCGATCTAGACGCGCCGGTTTTTCTTTACGGACATCTGGCGACGACCCCTTCGATCGATCACAACATGTATGTGGCCGGCAATCGTCTCTACCAGGCCAACTACACCGCAGGGTTGAGAATCCTGGAGTTTACCGACTTGTCTACCGATAGCCTCACCGAGGTGGCTAGCTTCGACACCCGACCGGAAAGCAATGCGGCTTCGTTCGATGGCGCCTGGAGTGTTTATCCTTACTTTGCAAGCGGCGTCATCGTCGTCAGCGACATCCAGCGGGGCTTGTTGGTACTGTCGATGTGAGTGGCAAGGTCAGCACAACGACCAAGCTCAGCTTTGGCATCGGGCAGGCTGCCGAAGGCATCAAAAACAACGCGTTCACGCTGTTTCTGCTGTTCTTCTACGTCCAGGTGCATGGACTGTCGGCGTCGCTGGCGGGTACGGCTCTATTCATCGCGCTGTGTTTCGATGCGGTTTCCGATCCCATCGCCGGCTACCTGTCGGACTCGTGGCGTTCCCGCTGGGGGCGTCGCCACCCGTTCATGTATGCGTCCGCCGTGCCGCTTGCCATCGCGTTCTACTTCACTTTCGTACCGCCCGAAGGTTTGAGCCAATGGCAGCTCTTTGCCTGGCTGACCGGATTTACGGTGCTCACGCGCGGGGCGATGACGCTCTATCACGTGCCCCATCTTGCACTGGGCGCAGAGCTGTCGGATGACTATGAAGAACGCACGACCATCGTCGGTTACCGCACGGCGTTCAGCATCGTCGGAAGCCTATTGGTATTTGCGTCGATCTCCTTGTTTTTCCCCGAGAGCGACGACGGCGCACGCGGTCAGCTCGACAACTCCAACTACCCCCCATTCGCGATCGTGTGCGCGCTTGTTATGTGGGTGACCATCTGGATCTCTGCGATCGGCACGCACAAGGAGATTCCGCATCTGCCGAAGCAGGTCGCGACTCATGGTCGGCTCGGGCTGACGGCAGTGTTTCAAGAGACCCGATTGGCCCTGCAAAACTCGAACTTCCGACCTCTGTTTCTCGCGGTGCTGGTGTCTTTCGTAATGAACGGCGTGAACGTGTCCCTCAATCTGTTCATGTTTACGTTTTTCTGGGAACTCGATGCCTCGACCCTGCAGGTAGTGCTGATCGCCTACCCCCTCGGTATTCTGCTCGGCACGCCGTTGACCCGCTATTTCCATCGGGCGTTCGACAAAAAACCCGCTGTCGTGTGGGGTACCGCCTGGTGGGCTTCCTTGCAACTGCTTCCCGTGACGCTGCGATTGCTCGGCTTTTT
>JAPUIA010000151.1 GCA_027297435.1 Gammaproteobacteria bacterium
GTCCTTTTGCGCAAGGGTTCGGCTACGCCAAGCCCATGGCAATAGATGCTTTTCGCACGTTTCTCACCGAGAAGTCGCCATCGCCGAGTAGCATCCGGTTGCGAGCATAGAAATTGTGGCGGTTGAACAAAAACTCATGCACGCGGCCCGGCGCATTGTGCGTTCCCTTGTACGTATCCTCCTACGCAATGGTATAGCTTCGGATGCGCTGACCGAACTCGTCCGCCAAACCTACGTCGATGTGGCGGATCAGGAATTCGGTATTGAAGGCAAGCGCCAAACCATCGCCCGGATCTCCGTCATCACCGGCCTCAACCGCAAGGAAGTCTCGAGGCTACGCGGCCTCGATCCGTTGGATCGCGCCGATGCGGTGTGGCGGAACCGCGCGGCTCATGTGTTGGCGTCCTGGCTGCGCGACGAAGCGTTTTTGGATCGAAAGGGTGATCCGGTCGACTTAGCCTTTTCTGGCGATGTGCCAAGCTTCGAAGCACTCGTGAAGAAACACAGCGGGGACATGTATCCCCGGTCGGTCGCTGACGAGTTGTTGCGTACGGGTGCGATCGAAGAGGTGGGTGGTAAGTTGCGCATGACGAAACGCGGCTACGTGCCATCGGCGGATCCGGAACGCATCATCGATATTTTGGGTCTCGACACGGCAGAGCTGATGGAAACCATCGACCACAACCTGCAGGCGGGCGAAGACGACGAGCGTCTGTTTCAGCTCAAGGTGCTCTCCGACAATGTGCCGGTCGAGTATCTGGACGAGTTCAACGCCTATTCGCGACGCCTATCACGTCCCGTGCTGGAAGAACTCAGCCGTTGGCTCGCGGAGCGTGATCGTGGACAAGACTGGTCGGGCGACGACGAGCGCGTAGAGGTCGGACTGGGTATCTATCAAATCAACCGTGCGGCTCGCGGTCGAAATCGAGACGAGCCAGACAACCAAGTGGAGTCCTGACATGTTATCGAGTGTAAGAGTTTTATCGCTGTTGATCCTTGCCGCGCTGGTCGGCTGCGGTGGTGGTAGTGGTGGTGGTAGTAGTAGCACCGCCGGTGGTGGCGGTAGTGGAGGAGGTGGTGGTGTTGCACCGCCTCCGCCGCCGGTTGTGTTCGGATTCGGGGCCGATACCGGTGTGAGTGGCAGCGGCGCCGTAGTCGGGACCTTTCAGGAGCGGGGCAGCATCATCATCAACGACCGTACCTTAACGACCGACAACGCCGTTTTTGAGTTAGAAGGGGTGATGGGTGCGGAAGCGGATCTGAAGGAAGGCCAGCAACTCATTGTCGTTGCAGACCTTGGGACGTCCGAAGCGGAACATGTTTTCTATCGTTCCAACATCAAGGGTCCGGTAAGCGGCCGCACGGTGCTGGATCCGCTCGCCGGAGCGGCGCAGTTCACGGTGCTTGGCCAGACGGTGCGCACGAATTCGACCACTCGATACAGTAATGGCAAATTCGCCACGTTGGTGGATAACGATCTGGTGGAGATCAGTGGTGCGCTCGACACGCTCGGCGACTTGCATGCGACGTTTGTCGAGGTCGAGGCATCGTTGTCGGAATATAAGGTAGTGGGCACGGTTGCGAATCTCGCCGCCATGACGTTCGAGCTAGGCGGACTGACTGTCGACTTCAACACGGCGACCCTCTCGGAATTTCAGGGTACCGCTCTCGCCGACGGACAGATCGTGGAAGTGAAGATCGCGCCAGCGGACTTCACGCCTCCGGCCAATGCCGTGGCGACAGAAGTAGAGCTCCTACCCTCGCTCTTCATCAATGCGGACGCCGAGGTTGAGTTTGAAGGCTTCATCGATCGCTTCGCGTCACCCACAGATTTTGACATTGCCGGATTGCCGGTCACGACGACTGGCAGTACGGTGTTCGTGAACGGCAGCGCCGGCAGTCTCGCCGTAAACGTAAAAGTCGAGGCGGAGGGCACCGTTAATGCGACCAGAACGCTGGTTGCGACGCGGGTGATCATCAAGTTCAGTGAGTCGATTCGGGTGGAAGGCACGGTCAACGGGGTCGATCTCACGGCTCGTACGGTGTCCACCGATGTTGGCTTGACGTTTGCGATCCGCACGCTGACGGAGCTCGAAGACGACAGTAGCGTCGGTCTCGATCCGTTTACCCTGAACATGTTGGCACTCGGTGACTTTGTCGAGGTTCGTGGCTTCCTCGACGGCACGACGCTCGTTGCGGCCGAGCTAGAGCGGGAAGATTTCGACCCGCGCACGAGGATGCGCGGTCCAGTGACGGCCGAGGATGAAGTCGGAGGGACCGTGGACATTCTCGGTGTGACGGTCAGGGGCGTCGATGGCGTCACGGAATACCGCGACATCGACGACATCACGGTGATTAATCAAGCGGTTTTTCATGCCATTGTCGAACTCAGTACGTTCGTCGAGGCTCGGTGGGACGGTTTCACGTCAACCGCGGCTACGGCAGATCGGTTGAGCCTAGAAGAAGACGACGACTGAACCGCCGCAAACGATGTTTCATCACGGTCGGGGATTGGTAGATTGCTTTTACGTGTTCTCCCCGTGGGTTCAGAAGAGCTAGCCTGCTCATTTCTGAACCACCTTGCCAGAGCCCCGCTAGCCGGGGCTTTTTTTCGCCGGGGAGCTTTGGTGCATCAATCACGCGCGATAGATGTGGACAATGGTTGCATGATATTTAAAGAAAGCCGGGGAGCAGTTTCAAGGCCTGCACTATTAGGTTCTGCAGCCCAGAACCCACGGGATTTGTATGGCTAATTGTGGGCCGTTAGCCGATCCTGAATCCTCTATGAGTGTCTGCCAACGACCCATTTCAGCACCAGATCGGAGACGAGTAAACGCGCTCCTGTTTCACCATGGGTTTCTCTTCATCCAGGATCTCATCCAGGATCTCGATGGCACAGAAATTGGCGTCGTAGGCGGTCCGGCGGGGCGTGGGGATTTCCGCTGGGGTTCGAGAACTAGTCGTCGTGTCCGACGCCGTCTCCGAAGGTTGCCGTGAAGAGCGCCTTCTGCCGTTGATAGCGGGGGTGGTCAGAAGAGAGGGCGGTTTCCAACCGTTCAAGTCCGGCCAGATACATCTCCTGCGCGCGCTGGTCCTGACGCTGATGTGAGAGAAACAGCGCAAAATCCATTACGGTCTGTGCGTAACGCGGCGTGTTCGGACCCTCGCTGGCTTGCAGATGGGCCACCGCCTGCGTGAACATCTCTTCTCGCTCCTGGGCGGACAGAGCCGAGTTCGGCAATCCCGCAAGTCCGGCGCGGGCGACCGCCAACTCGGAATGCTCGGGGTTTGCCAGCATAGCGATGTGCAAGGCTTGCGCAAAGCTCGATTCGGCCTTCTCCCACTCTTCGGTTCTTTTGTATAGAACGCCCAAAGCGTTGTGTGCGTGTACCGCATGGATATGCTCCGAGCCAAAGGCTCCGCCGATTTCAACCAACGACTGTTTGAGAAGAGATTCGGCTTCGGCATAGTTGCCTGAGTCAGCGAGTACCTGAGCAAGGTTGCTGCGGAGTATGCCGATGTTCGGGTGGTTGGCACCCAGTTCCCTGATGAACGTCTGCAGGCTTTCTCGGTACATCACCTCAGCCCGCGCATAGTCGCCTTGCATTCGGTAAACCCAGGCGAGGTTCGCGACACTAAAGCCGATCTCCGAATGCTCCGGATCAAACCACTCGCGTTTGATGACCAGGGCCTGTTCATGCAACTCCCGGCTCTCGTCGAGACGGCCAGTGACCTGATAGAGTGCAGCAAGGTTTGCAAGCGCCCTCGAGTAGTGACCGCGCGCACCGGTGCGAGACAAGATCTCGACCGCCTCTTCAAACGCTTCGGTCGCCTCGATGCGTCTGCTCAACGAGTTCTGCACGTAACCGAGGTTGTTCAAGCTCAACGCCAACTCCAACGCACCCCCATCCGCGTTATCACGGTGAATCTCTAGCGCGCGCAGCTGAGCAGCCAACGCTGCCTCATACCTGCCTAGATTCGACAGCGTTAGGGAAATCAGATCCAGGACGCGAGCCAGCTCAATGCTGTCGTCCCCCCACGCTTCACGCTGGATCTCTGACGCTTCACGCAGCACGGCCTCGGCTTCCGCAAATTCACCCGACGTATAGTGAACGAGACCGATGGCAAAGAGACCCTCGCCGATCTGAGGGTGATCGGGCGGCAGAACTTGCGTCCGTATCGCAAGCGCTTCCAGCAACATCGGACGGGCCTGATCGAGCAGACCTAGGCCCTGGTAGACACGCCCGATCGCTGTCATCAGGCTTGCCTGCACCACCGGCTCATCAGCCAGCTCTTCCGTTATGCGCGCGGCACCGATATCGAGAACTTCGCGGGCAGTGATCTCGGACCCATCCCTTGCCGTAATCGGTGAAAACGACCAGGGATCGGAGACCTGAAACAGATCGATGAGGAACTGCGTAGTGGCGCCCGCCGTCTCCGCCTCGGTGCGGGCTAGATTGGATTGCTGGTTGGCCAGATATGCGCCGGTGCCTGCTGCCAGTGTTAACACGACTAGTGTCGCTGCTAAGCCGCTTTTCGCGAAGCGATTGCGTCTTAACCGCGTCTGGGATTCAGCGACAAACTCCTGCTCTCGTGGCGTGAGATCCACTCCGCGCTGCAGCAGCAGTTCCGCTTCCTCCACTGGGCGGCCTTCGGGCAACAGCAGGTCGCGGCGCCGTTCCGAAACCCAGAGCTCGGCGGCGGCTGCGATCCGACCATGCAAGCGTAGATTTTCCTCGTTTTCACGAATCCACGCTTGGATGCGCGGCCAATGCATGATCAACGCTTCGTGGGCGATGGTCACTATCACCTGCTTATCAGCATCGAGGTCGGTGACAAACAGACGCGCATCGACAAAAGCCTCGACGAGCTCGCGCCCGGTCGCCGGAATTCCATCGAGGCCAACCTGAACACGGGTTGCCCCCGCGGTCTGAGCAGGGCCCTTGGTTACCAGGACGTTCAAAACATGCGGCAACGCTTCCTGTACTTTCGGTGACAAACCTTCGAATACATGCTCCGCGCGTTGGGCGATCGAGCCCTCGACGCCGCCGATTTCGGTATACGCGGCATGCGTCAGCAGCCCTTCTGCAGAGCGACGCTGGTAAAGTTCATCCAATGTGAACTCGAGCAATGGCAGAACCTCAGGGTGATTCGAAGCGGCATCGCGCAGCACATCGTCCAGACGTTCACCGGTCTCGCTGTCCTCCTCGAACCCGAGCCCCGCAGATCGGGCCGGCAGACGAATGATCTGGCTGATCTCGTTCGGGTTTGGCGGTTGCAGATCGTATTGACCGCGGCCTGCCTTGAGTGCCATGAGCGTCGGGAACTGGTGGCAGTGGGGATAGAAATCGCTGCGCAAAGTCGCGACAACCCAGACCTTGCCGGATCTTGCCAATCGATCCAGCAATCGAAAGAACGCGGCGATGGCGTCGCGGGTAATGTCAGGCGTGGTGAACAATTCCTCCACCTGATCGACGAACAGCAGGAGCCGTTCGTGGCTGTCTGTCGCATTCAGCGTACCGAGGGCTTGCTGCGGATCGTCTTCCAGGCGCGAGGCGAGCTGGGTATCTTCCCCGCTGAACAGCTCGGGCGCGTCGCGTTGCAACGCTCTTGCCAGGCCACCAAACAACGCATCGCGACCGTCCGCCGGACGGAAACTCGCGTGGTGCCAGCGGGAGACCTCCTTAATGATGCCTGGGCGAATTAGGAGCGGTAGTACGCCGGCGCGAACCAACGACGATTTGCCGCCGCCGCTCATGCCCAGTATCAGCACGAAAGCCAGGCCACGGTTCGCCCGTTCACGCAACGCATCGATTACCTCGGAGATCGCGCGGGTACGGCCGAAGAACACCCGGCTGTGCTCGGGTTCGAAAGGTGCGAGACCGCGGAAGGGTGATCCCTGAGTCCAGAGCCTCGAGCCTTGCCCCACGGCGCCCTCGGGGAGGTGT
Organism: Gammaproteobacteria bacterium; assembly: GCA_027297435.1. Lineage (GTDB taxonomy): Bacteria > Pseudomonadota > Gammaproteobacteria > Pseudomonadales > Azotimanducaceae > Azophilus. Next base: position 5,949 of record JAPUIA010000151.1, read on the forward strand.
TGGACGATAAGCTTGCGTAAATGGGATTCAAAAAGCGCCTCGAAATCCCCGGGTTCACCAAAGCGATGGTAGGCGCCCTTTGCCGTGGCATCGGGGTTCACAAACCATCGGTCCAGGAATCGATCCAGCGCCTTTTTCTGCTCGAGCTGCGCCAGCAGCTGGCGTTCATCGTCGAGCGCGACCGTCAGCACCGAGGTCTTTCGGTACACGAGCAGATCGGGTTTCCCGGACTGCAGAAAGCTGCTGCGGGCGGTCTCAAACTCGTATTCCGTGCCGGACTGATAGCGGCTACCGTCTTCGCGGGTAAACGTCTGGGGCAGCGGGCTACCCAGCCGCGACCAGAGGATTGACACGAACACATCGGAATCGGCCGGTGACGGCAGCTGCGACTGGTAGTCGTTCGTCGCGAGTAGCGGTTCCTGCTCCCAAAACAACGGGTGCAGCCGCGCATGTCCCGCAAACTCCCCCTGTAGCCGTTCGATGACCCCGTGCGCGAGAAATCGCTCCTCGGCAACGTCTTCCGGCGACGATACGAATATCCTTACGTTCCGCATGTCGTACGCCTTCCCGGACAAGGGTTATGAGGATAGTAAAAACAAAGGTGCTTTTCGAGGTGGGAAGGGTTAGTCGGTCCTGATGAATGGGCAGGCGTTTTGACGTTGAAAACCCGGTCCGACCGTTCTCATCAGAATTCCGCGCCGATGCCGATCACGAGAGCGGTGTCTTCATTCTCGGCCATCGCGACGGGATCGGTCTCGAAGTCGAAGTCGAGAGACACGTTTGCGTAAAATAAGTCGGTGATCCCAAAGCGAAAACCGGTGCTCGTCTTGTAGCTGGTATTCGTGCGGCCGGTTACATTGTGTGTGATGGTGTGATTGTGAAACAGCTCCAGATCGTCACCGCGAAAGTCCTGCCGGTAACGCAACGTCCAGGTTGCAACGCCGCTGTCTTCTGATTCCATACCGATTTCTTCCGTCTGCAACCCGGCCCCAAGATGCATGCTCAGTGCTCGGCGCGG
>JAPUIA010000152.1 GCA_027297435.1 Gammaproteobacteria bacterium
TGATCGATACTGCGCGGGAGTACGTCGAACGGCTTGCGATAACGTCGGCGCCCGCGGCCATTGCCGAAACCAAGCGTCTTGTATATCGGCACGCCGGCTCAGACTTGGTGAGCGCGCTACGGGAAGCACAAGAGTCGACCAACCGTTTTGTGGCCGCGCCCGACGCGGCGGAAGGTGCGAATGCGCTGCTCGAGAAACGCGCCCCCCGATTCGCCCGCTTGGGCGAGGAGCAATCGCATGTATGAAACCATCCTATTTGAAGCGAGCGATGGTGTAGGCCGCCTGGTGCTGAACCGGCCTGAGCGGATGAACGGCATGACCAACCGCATGCTGGTCGAAACACACGACTGCCTGGAAGCCGTCGCCAAGCGCGGCGACGTCCGCGTGCTCATACTGACCGGCGCGGGCCGCGGCTTCTGCCCGGGCGCGGACCTCAAGCATTACGCCGCGGGCGAAGCCGACGTGAAATCAACGGCCGAACATTTCAGGGTGCCACTGTTTCTGCATCGCATGCCCCAGGTGACCATTGCCGCCATCAACGGTGCCTGTGCGGGTGCCGGATTCGGCTGGGCTTGTGCCTGCGACCTGCGCTTTGCCGCGCGCTCCGCTGCTTTCAATTCCGCTTTTCTGAATGTGGCCTCGGCCGGCGACATGGCGGGTCCTTGGAGTCTGCCGCGACTAGTGGGTGCCGCAAAGGCACGGGAGTTGTATTTTCTGCCGGATAAATTTTACGCCGACGACGCGTTGGCCATGGGTTTGGTGAGCCGTGTTTACGATGATGCAACGCTTGCCTCGGAAGTTGATGCCATCGCCGAGCGACTGGCCGGTGCGTCGCCCCATGCGCTGCGGATCATGAAACAGAACTTTTTGGATGCAGAAACCATGGACCTCGCCACCTACATCAACGTGGAGACCGAGCGCCACACTCAGGTGATGGCCCACGACGATGCCAAGGAAGCCTTCAAGGCCTTCGTGGAGAAGCGACCACCGAAATTCGGCACACGAACGCAGTAGTCGTTTTATTTCTGGGACAGGATACTAGAAACCTCACCTGAACCTCGCAAAGGTAGGGAGACCCATGCCCACACGCCAACGCATTACATTTGCCAATCACAGCGGCGAACAACTCGCCGCGGCTTTGGAACTGCCCGACCGTGCGCCACGCGCGTTCGCGCTTTTTGCTCACTGTTTCACGTGCGGCAAAGACATCGCCGCGGCCACCCGCATATCGCGCACCCTGGCGGCCAACGGCTTGGCGGTGCTGCGTTTCGACTTTACGGGACTCGGTGGTTCCGAGGGCGACTTCGCCAATACCAATTTCAGTTCTAACGTTGCCGATCTGCTCGCTGCGGCAGAATTTCTTCGCACTGAGCACGCGGCACCGCAGCTGCTCATCGGGCATAGCCTCGGCGGCACGGCGGTACTGGCAGCCGCACCGGAGATTCCGGAGTCGAAAGCCGTCGTCACCATCGGCGCGCCCGCATCGCCCGATCACGTGATCAAACAGTTCGCCGACGACGTCCTTGACATCGAAACCGACGGCGATGCCGTGGTTGCGCTTGCCGGGCGCGAGTTTCGCATCCAACGACAATTTGTAGACGACCTGCGATCCCACCCGCTTACCGACCGGCTCGGTAGCTTGAATAAGGCTCTGCTCGTGTTCCATGCACCGTTCGATGCCACGGTGGACGTCAGCCAGGCGAGTAAGATCTTCACGGCGGCGAAACACCCGAAAAGTTTCATCTCACTCGACGGCGCGGATCATCTGGTGAGCAAGCTCGAGGACGCACAATACGTAGCCGACACCATCTCAACCTGGATGGGGCGGCACCTTGCCGATGCAAACACGGACAAGCCGGACGTGGCCGGCGGCGAAGTGTTTGTGGGTGAGGGTAATCAGCGTTTTCTTCGCGAAGTGGCATCGGACGATCACGCCTGGGTGGCCGACGAGCCTAAGCGTGTCGGTGGCGATAACTTGGGACCTGATCCTTACGAGCATCTACTCGCAGCACTGGGCACCTGTACGTCTATGACCATCCGCATGTACGCCAATCGCAAACAGTGGCCGCTCGCAGATGTGCAAGTACAACTACGGCACAGCCGAGAGCACGCACAGGATTGCGAGGAATGCGACGAAAAGCCCGCGCAAGTCGACGTGCTCAGTCGCGCGATTCGCTTGGATGGGGACCTCGATGAATCGCAGCGCGCGCGGTTGATGGAGATCGCCGACCGGTGTCCCGTACATAGAACCCTGGAGGGTAATCTACGAATCGACACCGTCGGTACCCTTTGAATGAACAATTACGAGTTCTGCGTTCAGTGGGTTCTCGATCAAAAAAAGGACACTGACGTCCGCGTTTTGGACTATGGCTGCGGTGGCGGGGAAATAGTCATGGCACTACGCAAGCATGGTATCAGTGCGTTTGGGTGCGATGTCTTCTACGAAGGCGGAGATTATTCGGAAAACGTCGATCCCGCTCTGCTCGGAAGTGCCATCAAAACCATGGAGGAAGAGGCTACCATTCCATTTGCTAGTGCTTCGTTCGACTTCGTCGTCAACAATCAGGTAATGGAGCACGTCGAGGATCTTGATGGTGTGCTTCGTGAGATTAAGCGTGTTTTGAAGCCCGGCGGAGTGGTGTTGAGTCTATTCCCGGACAAGCGTGTATGGCGAGAAGGCCACTGTGGAATTCCTTTTCTTCACTGGTTTCCGAAATCCAGCCGTTTCAGGGTCTACTATGCGGCAGCATTTCGAACTTTGGGCTTTGGCTATCACAAGGAAAATAAAAGCATCATGCGTTGGAGCCGAGAGTTCTGCGAATGGCTTGATGAATGGACCCACTACAGACCATCAAGAGAAATTCATTCGACGTACGACAAGTATTTTTGTGAGTTGCAGCACATCGAAGATCACTGGCTGCAACAGCGTTTTAGCGCACGAAAAATAGTCACGGATTGGCTGCCGCCATTTGCACAAAGATTTGCGGTCAGGAAGCTTGGATGTTGGGTTTTCTTCGCTCGTAAACCGTTAGTCTAGCGAGGCTTTCGCCCTTTCGGTAATTCAAGCTCTGAAGCCAAGTGCACCACGCTGATGCCGCGCAACAGCCACCAGGTCGACTCGATTTCGCGCGAGCGAGTGCCTAGTCGCGCATCTCTTTCGGCAACTTTAGATCTGACACCAAGCCCACCACGTTCATGCCGCGCAGCAGCCACCAGGTGAAGTCGACCTGCCACCAAAGTAGCCCGTGACGGGCAGACAACGGAAACTGGTGGTGGTTGTTGTGCCAGCCCTCGCCAAAGGCAACGAACCCGACCAGGAAATTATTGGTACTGGCATCACCCGTGTCATAGGCCTGTGACCCCCAGGTGTGGCAAACAGAGTTCACCATGAACGTCGCGTGCCAGAGCAGCACCGTGCAGACGAAGAAACCCCAAACCACGAGTTGCAGACCGGACGTGCCCCACTCGGGGTTGATGGCATCGAGCGCGGTACCCAACGCGTAAAGCCCCACCACTTGTGACGACACCACCCACACATAGTAGCGCTGAAGGAATTTCAACTCCGGAAATCGATGTAAATCGCGTGTGTTGGCGCCTTTTTCCTCGAACGCCCCGTTAGTCATCATCCAACCCATGTGCGCCTGCCAAAATCCTTGGGTCTTTGGCGAGTGGATGTCTTTATCGGTTTCGGTGTCGGCATGATGCGAGCGATGGTGCGACACCCACCATAACGGCCCGCCCTCGAGCGCAAAACAGCCGGCGAGAGCCAATAAAAACTGCACGACGCGACCGGTTTTGTATGAACGATGGGCTAGCAGCCGATGATATCCAGCAGTAATCCCCAGTCCGCGTACGATGTAGGTGATCACCAAGACAATGACGGCGGGCGTGCTCACACCGGTGTAGATGACGCCGAAGCAACCGAGATGAACGGCCGCCATGACGCCCATGACGGCATACACGCGCGGATTGGTTGCGGGTTGTAAAACCTCGCTCACAATGCCTCGGCGAGCGCCTGTAGAAATGCCGCGCGATGCGCGCCGAATTCGGTACCACCCGTGGCTTCCGGCCACGCGCTGTGCATGGCGATCACTAAATCTTTGGCTGGATCAATGTAGATCAATTGTCCAAATACCCCGAGCGCCGCATAGATGCCGTCACCGAAAAAGAGCCACCAGTAGTAACCGTAACCGTCGTAAGCGTTCGAAGGTGCGGTGGATTCCTGCATCCAGCCTTCCGGTAGCACGCGCGCGCCGTTCGGCAACACGCCATCGCGCATGGCGAAGATACCGATACGGGCGTAATCGCGCAACGTCGCGTTTATGCAACAGCCGCCGAACTCCACCCCACCCGGCGCTTCGATCATCCAACTGGCGTCGGATTCCATGCCAAACGGCTGCCAGATCTTGGTGGTCAGATATGTGGCAAGGTTGTTGCCGATAGCCGCGCGCAACAGCGCCCCGGCGATGTTGGTCTCTCCCGTGTTGTAGTTGAACTTCTCGTCCGGGGCTACGTTGGTCGGCAAATCGCGCATGTAGCCAAACAGCGGCAGTGTACCGCCTGGCCCGTTCGCGACGTCCGAATCCACATCGTCGTAGTCTTCGTTCCACGCGACCCCCGACGCCATCTGCAGGATGTTCTTGATCGTCACGGTATCGTACGCGCCGCCTTTGAGCTGTGGCAGGTAGTCGACGACAAGATCGTCCACGCCTGCGAAGTAACCGTCTTTGATGGCGGCACCGATCAGCATGCTGACGACCGACTTGGCGACCGAGAAAGATATCCAGCGACTGTTTGCGTCGTTGCCGAGGCCGTAGCGTTCCAACACGACGCGACCATCTTTCACGGCGATCATACCAGCCACATGCATGTCGCGTAGGTAGTCATCGAGAGACAAACGCTTGCCGTCGTAGCGGTAGCGGAAGTCGCTCAGATCCCGTGTATCCGGAATCAACGGATAGGCATGTTGTCCCGCGGTGACCTTGCGCGTCGGATAAAGCTTGTCGATCCCTCGGTACCCGGTGATCTGTTGTTCCGGCGACCAGAAGAGAATGCCCTCCCCGCTCAATAGTTCGACTTCTTGCGCAGCGACAGTCGTCGTCAGGCCGAGACCCAGCACCATGAGAAGACCGTTGAGAAACAGATCTCGCACCTGCGCTCCCTATGTACCCATCTTGCAGATAGCAGTTTGCCTGAAAGACGAGCAAGTACCTATCCGGCGTGCGTTTCCTGCCGAGGTCTAGCGAGGCAGGAGATTTCGATCTGGACCAGTCTATCCGAATCATTGGTTTTGTGCGTTTGCGCTGGCGCTGTCGGCAAGGGTGTGGCCCTTACCGGAACGCGTACTGACGCGCCCGGTCCCCCATTGTTACTGAGCGGTCGTCGATCAATGAGCGCAGACAGGTCATGGACACGTTCACCCTTCCGTTCCAGCGAAACCACGCGCGCCACCGATCCGTACCCAGCCCACTCGTACCCCTGCACAGGAAGGCTCCGCTGGATCGGCGCGAGAGAAACGCGGGTTACCGCCTCGCTAACCGTCTGAAACAAGCTGCTAGTTGCAGCGAGCGTTGATCTAATCGCGAAGGCCGAGCAAGGGTCAACCTGCGGACCCCATCGGCCGTTCCTCGCCGGATACCCGCTCCAAAGTCGAGTCGTAAATCTGCCAACCGACGCCGGAGCTGTAACGCACTTTGTCGTGGTACGTCCCGAGGAACAGCCACACGTTATCGTCCGGGCTTGCATGCCACGCCTGCAGGTAGCTCGACATCGTCGCCTCACCCGCAACAATGTTGCCAGACGCATCGATCTCGATACTTTCAATGTCGACGAGTTGCGTACCAATCAGATGCTGGGTTGCCGCGTAACTCGCCAGCGCCCCAGTAACAACATCAACCCAGGCATCCGGTCCAACCGTGTCGGAAGCCGGGATCCCTTCACCTCTCACCCGCAAAATCACGTCCGCTGTGAAGATACGATGATAGGTTGCTCGGCCCTCGGCGATGGAGGCTGGGGTGTTCTCCCCTATCTGATCTGTCGCACGGGCGTACAACCGTCGCAGGTACTCGATCTGCTGTATTGCAACCGTTCGAGCCACCGTGGCGGCGTTGTCTGCCGCGCTCGCCCCTGTTGCCATTCCAGTCACCATCATCAGTCCTGCAATGAGTATGCCCGACACAGTCCGACAGACCTTGATTTCCATACAGCACCTCGTTATTCGTGTGACCGATCCACTGGGTAGCGCGCCCGGTTCAGGAACTTGGGGGCATCTTGATCTCGAGCGGTGGACACCACTCCGGCTGCGGCTTCAACGCGCGTTTGGCAATTGGCCCAACCAACTCGAGAAACACGCCGTCCGGATCGATAGCGTGCACGATCGCCATTTCGTCTTC
>JAPUIA010000153.1 GCA_027297435.1 Gammaproteobacteria bacterium
TCAAAAAAGCCCTGCCCGCACACGGACACCCCTTCGGCGACCTCAGCAAACGTACCGAGGCAATCAAGCGCCACCACTTCGAGCGACTCGAGAAGATCGGCGAGATCTCCCGCGAACTAGGCCACCCAGCGAGCGTCGAGAAGTTCTCGCAACACCTGTTCAAGCCACGCAGCTGGGGCTGGATGGCCGAGAGCGAGACCTACGCCCACTTGGAGCACCTGCGGCATGCGGGCGAGGCCGAGAGCCACCGCGACAAGCAGGGCGTGCTTCTGTACGTAACGCGCTGACGCAGAAATAGCGTAAATGCTATTGTTGTTTGACGCGACGGGTGGGGATGCGTTTGAGCTGGATTACGAGTGCCGAAGGGACCGCAGGGGCAACACCGCTGGAACAGGTACTGGGGCAATGTCCTGAGCTACTCACTCGCTACCGTGCGTTTTACAAAGCGATCTGGGAAGAAGGTCTCGTGTCGCGGCGAGTGCTCGAGCTCTGCCGGTTGCGCATCGCCGCGATTCACGGTTGTGACCAAGAGTGGAGCGTTCGCGACGCTTGCGTCGAATTGAACGATGCCGAGCTGCAGGCGTTGGAAACCGGCGACCGCTCTGCTTTTGGCGTCGAAGAACAGGCAGCCTTGATCCTGGCCGAACAAATCCCGTATCAACATCATCAAGTGACAGACCAGCAGACGACAGAGGCCGGTCACCAGCTATCGACTCCGGGTGCGGTAGCGCTTCTCACGGCGCTGGCATTTTTCGATGTTACCTGCCGATTGAAATTGACGCTCGATGTGGCCGCGTTGCCTGCACAGCTCGCAGAACCCCCGTTGAACCGAGGCGCGCTCGCCTAAGTCTCCCTGAACGTGGGAGCAGCTAAGAGGACAAGCCAGTGTCGACCAGACCCAGATTCGAACCGGCCATAGCCGACCAACCAGCCGACTTCGCATCGATCATGGCGCATGTGCCCATGTTGACGAGCCGTTTCTTCGACCTGTACGCCGAGTTCTGGCAAAGAGGCGTGGTCGCTGTCGAGCTAAAAGAAATGACACGTATCCGCAACGCACGTATCACCGATTGCGGATACTGAAAACGCGTACGCTTTGACTCTGCCCGTGAGGCAGGGCTAGACGAAGCCAAGGTAGAGCAGATTGAAGATGGCTACCAATCGGTATTACCGGAGGCGGAAGCCGCCGCGCTCGAGCTAACCGATGCGATCATCGGCAACCCTAAGACGCTGAGTGCCGAGGCGCGGCAGGCGTTAAAGGACAACTACACAGATGCCGAGATCGTCGAGCTCGCTTTGGGTGTAGGTCTGTTTCTCGGCATGTCAAAGGTGCTGATCAACCTGGGACTGGAACCCGAAAACATGCCGATCACCATCTTCCCAACCCCGGGCAGCGTGTAGATCGCAGGCCAAGACGCCTCAACGAAATCGGGCTGATACCGAAGTCACCGAAAACCCGAACCGGACAGGACACTAACGGAGGCAGCATGACCACAACGGCGGCAGAACGGTTAGTCGAGAGCCTTGTCGCGCACGGAGTCGATCGAGTGTTCTGCGTTCCGGGCGAGAGCTATCTGAACGTCCTCGATGCGCTGCGCGATAGCAACATTGACACCATCGTCGCGCGTCATGAAGGGGGTGCGTCGATGATGGCAGAAGCAGACGGCAAGCTTACCGGCCGACCAGGCGTCTGCTTCGTTACGCGTGGACCAGGAGCCACCAACGCCAGCTCTGGGCTGCACGTGGCTGAGCAAGATTCGACTCCGCTGGTACTATTCGTCGGACAGGTCGCCAGCGACTTGTTAGGTCGCGGGGCTTTTCAAGAGGTCGACTACGACAAGTTCTACGGCGGCATCGCCAAAACCGTGATACAGCTGTCCAACGGTGACGATGTTGCCGAAATCGTACGTGCCGCCTTCGGCATCGCATGCAACGGCCGACCGGGTCCGGTGGTGGTTGCACTTCCTGAGGATCTGCAAGGTACATTGCGCGGCCGATTGCCACCCGTGGGTAGGTCAACTCCCGTATTGGCGGTTCCCTCCGATGCCGACGTCGCGAGCCTGCGGATAATGTTGGAAGAAGCCGAACGCCCCATCGCTATCGTCGGCGGCAGCGGTTGGAGTCCCGGAGGTGTCGGGCACCTGCAGGCCTTTGCCGAAACCTGGAATTTTCCTGTTTCCGTCGTGTTTCGCCGGCAGCAGCTCTTCGATCATGACCACCCCAACTACGCCGGCGATTGCGGGATCGGGATAAACCCAGATCTCAAGAACCGAATCGAGAACGCCGACTTGGTCTTGTTGTTGGGCACACGTTTTTCAGAGATACCGAGCCAAGGCTACACGCTACTCGAGCATCCCGCGGACGGGCAGCGTCTGGTCCACGTTCATTGCGCAGAGTGCGACCGATTTGCCCATGCGGACCTGGTGTTCCGTTGCCATCCGGAGCAAGTGCTAGTGGCAATCGGCAACGAAGCTGCAAAACCGAACGCTCAGCGCGCCGCGCAAGTCACAGCGGCCCATGCGGATTTCGAAGCCTGGTCAGCCCAGCCGCCAAGAATTCCAGGCTCGCTACAGATGGGCGAGGTGATCCAACATTTGCGAGCCGTCCTACCGGATGATGCGGTGATCTGCAACGGCGCCGGAAATTACACGACGTGGGTGCACCGCTACTTCCGGTTCCGCAGATTTGGCTCACAGCTTGCGCCTACGTCTGGATCCATGGGTTACGGGCTGCCAGCGGCGATCGCGGCCAAGCTGCGCCACCCGAGTCGCGCCGTCATCTGTTTCGCTGGCGACGGCTGTTTTCAGATGACGAGCCAGGAGTTCGGTACCGCAGCCCAACATGGCGCCAACGTGATCGTCTTGGTGGTCGACAACGGCATGTACGGCACCATTCGGATGCACCAAGAACGGCGGTTTCCTACACGCACCCACGCAACCGACCTCGTCAACCCCGACTTCGCTGCCATTGCCCGCGCCTATGGTGGGTTTGGCGGGACCGTTTCCGCAACCGAGGAATTCGCACCCGCATTGCAACAAGCCTTGACCGCCGAAGTACCGGCAATTCTCCACCTATTGCTTGATCCCGAGGCGATTACGCCCGAGACCAGGCTTTCGGCCCTGGCGGGACGATGACCCCCTGACGACGCCGTGTTGGCCTAAGCCTGTATTCTTCTGAACCAACAGACGCACTCGGCAGTCTAAGTCGGTACCGCGAATTACGCCGTGACATGGGGTTGACTCCAAGCCTTAGGCTGGCTGGCAGTTCGATGCTAAGGTCTTGACCCATCGGGAGAATATCTTGTTCGCGAACCAGCTTGACGCCAACGCAAACCGCATGACCTGGCTTGCGTTGTTTACGACCATGGGCACCCTCGTTTGCTGTGCGCTGCCCATCACCTTGGTGGCTCTGGGTATGGGTGCCACCATGGCGTCCTTGGCCAGCAACGTCCCGTTCTTGGTGACCCTGAGTCAACACAAGATCCTGGTGTTTGCAATTTCCGGGGGTCTCTTGGCGTTGTCGGGTTGGCTCTTGTACCGTGCAGGGCGCGCGTGTCCGACCGATCCGGAACTGGCTGCACTGTGCAACAAGACGCAAAAGTGGAACCGTCGCATTTACGGGTCTTCCGTCGGCTTATGGGGCATTGGATTCTTCGCTGCATTTTTGGCGCTGCCATTGCAAATCTGGTTCGAAGAATAAAGGGAGATCGTCATGACTAGCTCGAGCGACTGCCCCGAACTCCATCTCACGTTGTTTGGCGCGCACCTGAATTACCGAGGAGGAAAGCGATGAAAAGACACTTGGTGATCGCATGGTTGTCGATGCTCGGGGGCGGTGTTGCCTGGGCGGATGATACCCACTACCAACTGCACGTGGACGGCCTGGTTTGCCCGTTCTGTGCCTATAGCATTGAGAAGAACGTCGGCAAGTTGGACGGCGTCATAGACGTGCAAGCCAACCTAAAAGAAGGCCTCGTCAGCGTCCTCGTCGCCGATGGTAAAACACTAGACGAAGAAGTCGTTCGCCAAACCATCACCAACGCAGGATTCACCCTCGTAGGCATCGAATCACACGAGCCTGCCATACGGTGAGCCGGATCGTCCACGCCCTTTTGACCGCCCTTGTTCTAGGTCTCGCACACCCCGTGATGGCGGCACCGATCACCTCCAACACGGCGCTTCCGGTGGCTAAGGGCGGATTTATCGTCCGAGAGCAATTACTCCGTCGGTCATTCGAGGATGATGCCGGTCCAGCCAATCGAGATCTGGAAGTAAACGGGTTGCTGTCGATCGTGGGTTACGGCGTTGCGCCTAGATTGGCTGTCTTTGCTGCCTTGCCTTACCTCGACAAAACGCTGAAGGTGACGATCAACGGGCAGCGAACCAATCGGTCGAGTGAAGGGTTTGGCGATCTCAAACTATTCGGTCGCTACACGTTGCTTCAGCGCGATGCCAAGAGCCAGACGTTTCGATTGGGCGTGTTCGGCGGCGTCAAAGTACCGACCGGAGATGACGACAAAAAAGATAGGTTTGGGCGCCTGCCTATCCCGCTACAAACGGGTACAGGTGCGTGGGATAGCTTCGCCGGCATCGTGGCAACCTATCAAACGTCGGATTTCCAGATCGATGCTCAGCTGAGTGCCGAGCGCAACGGCGAAGCAAACGACTTCGAAGCGGGTAACGAAATTAGGGCAGACCTGTCGGTTCAGTATCGCTTCTTACCGAACACACTCAACGCGGATACGCAGAGTTTTCTCTATGGCGTACTCGAAGTCACCGCGTTCAACCAGAGAAAACACCGCATAGCAGGCATGAGTGATCCGAATTCTGGAGGCACTACGGTGTATCTCACGCCCGGAATTCAGTATGTGACACGCAAATACATCTTGGAGGCAGCGCTACAGTTGCCCGTACAGCAGAATCTACACGGCACTGCCTTGAAGACCGACTACGTATTTACGGCCGGATTTCGCGTCAACTTCTAGCACCACGGCAAACGGCTTCGTTAGCATCGTGCCCGCTTGGTTTATCGATAAGCGTTGAAGTTTTATCGAAC
>JAPUIA010000154.1 GCA_027297435.1 Gammaproteobacteria bacterium
TAGTGTAATGGATTACCCTGTTGGTTGCAGCAGGAAGGAAATGGAGGCTGGGGTCGGAGAAGCGGTACATGGAGGTACCGCTTACGGAGCTGATGGACGCAATCGAACCGGCGTCCACGGCTTTGCAGAACGGTCGGAAAAAACCCCAGATGACCCATGCTGATTTAACAAGAGCTTACACGCAGCGGGTAGCTGTCTAAAGCATGCTGAATAAGCTTGGGTCGGCTCAGAGTAGTAGCAAAATGGTAGCAGGCAGACAGGACATGATAAACAAAAGAATCCCCGTACAAACCGGAGTAGATGTGTGACTCCAAAAAAGCCTTGTTGCTAGACGTTCTTCCTGCGTCGCCCATCCTCGACAGCTCGGCTTTCATTTCATCCCACTCGCCCTGGTTACGACGGCCAGGCCCATGGCGGCGATCGTCCCTCTCGGGGGCGTTCCCGTCTCCTATGCACCGGGACTCGGCGACGCCCCATCAACACACCCCTTTGCAATCTGGTCTTTGGAGTAATGATAACGATGGCTTTGCGTATGTCACGTGTTTGTTTGGCGAAATATAGTTCAAAACGCCCTGTCAAATAAGTTACGAGCAAGAGGAAACTGGGTTGATCAGCTTCCGAGCATTTCCGAAATGACCCGACCGTCGTAGTCGTCCGGCACTCTGACGTCGGCTAAGTACAGCAGCGTCGGCGCCAGGTCCAGGATATGGGCATAATCGAGGGTTATGCCCTTGCGTATCCGCGGCCCCGAAGCCACAAGGACCGCCGATTGGCGATGGGCGCCTGTTCGCCGCGCAGGAAAATCGCATCGAATCGTGCCGACCTTTGAAGAGTGGACTCCGTTCACGAGTGACTCATTGGCCCAGAGAACCAGTAGATCGGGAAGGGTGTCAAGATACTTACCCTGATAGCGATCATGGGTGCGCACGATCTGTCGCACGATTTTCTTGCCTGTGTTGACGTCGGTGAGCTCAAGCAACGCTTCGGTGATCTCGTCGCAAACCGCTTCGTACTCGGCTCCTAGCGCGACTCGTCCGTTGGGCTCCCGCCCTTTCAGGTTCACACGAATCGAGCCTGAATAATCGTTTGGCACCCAGAAAGCCCGGCTATCCTTCCAGGCGCTGCCCGCATGCAATATCCGCCGAGTCCATGTGTCCCACAGCCGCGCAGGGACCAACCGTTTCGCCGTCTCTATGGTGCGCAGTGACACTAAATCCTCGACGGCACGAATTCTACGGGCCCCCCATCTGGCCATAGGTAGCCACACCTTTGCGGCCCGGTGACGGTCCCGCCCGGGTGCCATGCCAATCCTCTCTAGCACCTCCGTCAGCACGTGCCAAGCGCTGTAATCCGGCCCCATGCCAGACAATGAGAAGACCAGGACATCTGCATCGGGCCGCGCAGCGTGAAGTTCACCAATGGTCCGATCGATACCGGTAAAAATTTCGTGGAACGTACTGGCATACTGAGGGGACAGCGAGTCATCCCAGCTCGGATGGCCCTCATCCATAGTGTGCCACAGCAGGTGAGCCGCCCAATGCGGTTCCGCAAAAACGGTTAGGAACAGATCGAACGGCCCCCGATCGAAAAGCCAGCGCGAAAGCTGTGCTTTGGTTCGGACTCCGTGACCCAGCTCACCCTTCAGGCGTTCGTATTGTGCTGCAGTCTCCGGTTTGAAGGCCAGCCGGTACTGATCGACCAGGGGATGCTCACCGAATCTCCTTATAATTTCGCGCATCAACCCGCGCGGTGACGATGACCGCTTCCAAGCCGGATACTCACCGCCCCATCCCGCGACATGTAATCCGTTAAAACCATTAAGGGGACGCGTCTGCGGCACATCGATGATAGCCGAGACTTTTCCTGCTCTGTGCAGATCCATCCAGAACGGATCACGAGGGACGTCATCAGCATACTTCTTCATTACACGATACGTGCCCGGCTCGATCTGCATATGAGTAAAGAACTGTCCGTGTTTGGCCGGATGCACACCGGTAAAAAACGTCGGCCATATGGAACCACTTGAAATCTCCGCCACCGATTCAAGCGGACACCAGGTACCGCTGCAGCGAAGGCGCTCCAGATTCGGCATCCATCCGGCTTTAAGCCAAGATTGCAGAATCTCTGGGCTGGCGACCTCAATACAGACTGCAATGACAGGACCGCTCGCCATATCTATTAGAGGGTGTTCCCGGTTCCCTTCCGATCAGACTTGCGCAGGCTGTTTAGCCACGTCAAGACAACGCCGCCGTTTCCCGACCCGATTTCCCGGGTAATGCGGACCAGAGTCCGAATCGGCAACACGCAAAGGAAGACTATCCATTGCAGCATCGTCGTATGGCGCTTGATGAAATACAGCATGTTCCGCGCTTTGTGATGCTCGTATAAGCTTACAACGCCGCGTCCCGCACGTCCCCCTGTATGGTATATGATCGCAGCTGGCGCATAGGCGATTCGAAAGCCCGCTCGTCTTGCTCGCAAGGAGAAGTCGATATCCTCCCAGCCGTAGGGATTAAAGGTCTCGTCGAAGTAGCCGACGCGCGGAAAGACCTCGCATCGCACCAAGAAGGCGAATCCGGGACAGGCCTGTATCTCTTTAGAACGATTGTATTGTCCCCGGTCCATCCTCCCGCTGGCCACATCGCGTACAACGCCAGTGTAGGGATTGAAGTGCATACCACCCGCGGAAACGAGCATCTTGTTTTCTTTTGACCGATAGGCTTTCGGGGCCGCGAGACCAATTCGGTCGTCGTCGCGGACAGCGGCAACGAGCTGAGCGATCGCATCTCGGTCGAGTAATGTGTCATTGTCGATGAACACCACATAGCGGACGTTGAGATGCTCTTTAACCCAGCGAATTCCAGTATTCCGGCCACCAGCCACACCGACGTTGACGGTGTTCCGAACAACCCGCACTTTCGGATGAAAACTCTCCACAGCTTCTACGGAGCCGTCTGTCGAGCCGTTGTCTACCATGACAATATGTAGCGCTTCGTAGCTCGACGCTTCTGCGTGCCGCAGACACTCAAGCAGCATCTGCTTCCGGTTGTGGTTGAGAACGATCAGCGCGACGACGTGCCGCGATTGCCAAGAAGCGCACGCCGAATTACCAAAACCCATCGATTCCAAACTCCACTCATCCTTCGATCAACACGATTTAGCCCAACAGGGCTATGTGTAGGTATCCGCATTGCTCAGCGGCGTATACCTTGCGCGATTAGGCCGATTTATGATAACACTTCCTAAAGGGCACAGAAAACTCTGTCGCGAAATCTCTTCTCCACTTCTGCGAAACTCAACCACTTAAATGCTGTTGACGGCACCCACTGAACTTTGTAGAAACGACGAAACTCCCAGCAGCCTAGGACATAGGCTGCTGCTGTGCTTGGTAAGTGCTGGACGATTATCCTTCCCGACAGAACCAACCCAACGATTCACCTACCTTTTATAGCTTGGCGCTTGCTGAGGGGTCTTGCCCTCTACTTTCTTGAAGTACAACGACCACGATCAAGTGGCCGAAGGAGGTGTGACATGCGCCCGTCTTGGATGCTGACCGGCGTGCTCTAGCTATTTCATGAGTCGCTTCATGTAGTCCGCAAGCCTTATCGCAAGCGCGACAATAGTGAGCGTGGGATTAGCACTACCCGACGTTGGAAACACGGAGCTCCCCGCTACGAACATGTTGGCGATCCCGTGGACTTGACAATTTGCATCTACGACCCCTTTTTTGGGGTCTACGTGCATGCGAGTTGTTCCCATATGGTGGCTACCACCCGTCAATGAATTAGCTTTAGCAACACCGGTACTATCTAGAGTGATATTTAGCTGGCCGAGCCGGGCGTGCTGGATCTCTTCATTCAATATCTCGTGTGCCCGTCTTGTGCTACGTTCGTCGATCTCACTCAATTTCCACTCCAACCGCACGCGGTTCATACCCAAACGGTCAAATTCATCACTTAGAGATACACGACTCTCTCGATTGGGCGCGGCCTCGATAAAAGTCCTGAGCGCAAATCCATCAACTAGTAGCGCATTTGATTCGAGAAACTTTCTGTACGCAGTAAGGGCGACGTCATTGATGTTCTTAATCACGCTTCTTAGGTTATGCAAAAGGTCGTGCGGTAAAGACCCGTGGCGAATTTCTTTTAAAATTTGAATTACGGACGCGACCCCTGGTGATGTGAATTCCTTGTACGTTTTGTACCTCGGCGCGAAAAACATGACACAGTTCACCATTCTTTCACGGCGCAGCACATGATCAGCCATTGACAAGGATCCTAACCCCCTTCCCAGGACACCAGGTTTTTTCACCTTATGCGCAGAATAGAGACTTAAAGGAACACAGGTGCCCGATGGGAAAAATACGCCAGAATAGAAGTAAGGATGTTCCATAAAATAGCGACCTACCAGGTCGTATTGATTGCCGAGTCCGTTCTTCTGAACCTTGTTAGATACCAATAGTAACCGTGCATTCTCGATACCCCCCGCAGCCAAAATAAACACTTTAGCTACAACAAAAAACGTATTCCCCCGCAAGGTCGCCACGCGTGAACGAGTCACCGCGCGAGCCGTGTCCGTAGTTTCGATTTCGAGTACAGTCGCGTGGATAAATGTGCTTATATTTTTCGCTTGCGTTATCTCATCTCGATAAAGTTTCCCAAAACGGGTAACAGGACTGATTTGAAAGATTCTAGTGATGATGCGATCATTGATAAACGGGAGCCGGGGGGTATCTTCGGTTTCCCAGTTTTCGGTGTCATAGGTATTACTACCAAGCTGGCACATAGAATGGGCACGTTCGTAGAATGGATCGAGCTCGAATTTGTCAAGAGGCCAACCGCTGTGAGAAACCCAGTCGCGTGTTTCGAAGTCAAGATCTCCAAATGGGGCGCACCAGCCAGCCCAGTCTTCAGTCGTGCCACCAAATTTGCGCAGGCGAGTTCGGTGGAGCGGCGAATAGGGAAGCCCAATGTTTTCACCTTGAGAAAGGGACTGTGTCTGCGCGTCTAATTTTAGACCTCCACTTTCTAGTAGACAGACCTGAAAGGACTGCTCAACAAATTCACGTGCCAGCGTGATTCCCGCCGCACCTGCACCGACGATACAGACTCCGGTTTCGATCAGCTTATTCTCTGGCAAATTGCGAGCATCAATTAACAAATAATCGCTCCCGAGTTACTCTGAGCGCTTTTCATGAACTTGTGTTTGTCTCATAGTTCAAGAAATTCCATAGACACCCACAGTGACACTTCTCCAAGTATCGTAAATGGGAAAGTTCCCCCCAGAATAGGTCACTGGCACAGCACCGGTCATCCTAACGCTGCCTTCATGCCTGGCACAAGCAGGCCGCCAATGCCTGCGATCAGTAGCAGACCGGCCATCAGCAGAAACGAATAGGCGACAGCCTGCACGGAAGATATTCCGAGGGGTAACAGCAATACAACCAGGGCACTTTCACGCATCCCGATACCGGAAACAGTCAGTGGCAACAGGAACAATAGGTGCAGAAGGGCGCGCAGCCACGCACAATCGGTATATGAAAGACCCAGGTCGATGGCACCGGCGAACAGAAAATACACCAGCGTACCCAACGCGTGATATATCAGCGACAGGCCCCATAGCCGCACCCGGACTCTCCCAGGAAACCGGTGGAACCGCTGCATCGAATCGATCAGGCGCGTGACCAGACTGTGGAACCACGGCCGCCGGTACAGGCCGAGCACCTCCGCAATTCGCAGTATGAATCGCGTTGTCC
This sequence comes from Gammaproteobacteria bacterium, assembly GCA_027297435.1. Lineage (GTDB taxonomy): Bacteria > Pseudomonadota > Gammaproteobacteria > Pseudomonadales > Azotimanducaceae > Azophilus. The sequence goes on from JAPUIA010000154.1 coordinate 5,756, forward strand.
ACAGGTTCAGCAACATCGCGTAAACCGCCAGTAGAAATACCAGTGAGCCCGCCAGGATCCAGGGCACTACCGGGGACACCGAGGGCGGAGATGCAGCCAGCAGGCCAACACAGCCCAGCGACATCAGGACGATCGTGTCATTCACACGGTCGAAGACAACCGAAGCCAGTGCCTGCACTCCTTTTTTATCCTTGCTGGAAAGCATGTGCCAGCGGATCGCCCCTCCGGCGATATACCCCGGCAGGAACAGGCCGAAAAATGATGTCACCAGGCCGATCTTGAATATTTCGAATGTCGACAGCGACATCTCCTGGCGCCGCGTGATCAAACGCATACGGTAGGCAGAGGTCATGCGCATTACAAGAAGCAGTCCGAAGCCGCTGATTACCCACCCGGGTTTTGCATGCCCCAGTTCCCTGCCGATCTCCCGAAGCGGGACATACCAGAGCACCAGTGCCAGCAACGCAACACTAAGCGCCCATTTGAAGATCCATGCCCAGCGCTCCCCGGTTTTGTCCATGCCCGCCACGATGGTCAGCCAAGCACTTTCTCAAATAGATTGTGGTACCTGCCTGCAACTGTTGGCCATGTAAAGTGCGCCTCGAGCCGCCGGCGGGCCCGACTGCCCAATTCGTCACACAGCACGGGGTCCCGCACGAGATGCTCCAGTGTGGCAAAGAATTGTTCCGGCTGGTTGTCCGGCACAAGCAAGGCCGCATCACCGACCACTTCCCTGGAACCGGGATCTTCCGCGGTTACTATCGCCATGCCGGCTGTCATTGCCTCCAGCAGGTTCACAGGAAAGTTTTCCTGCTGCGAGGTAAACACGAAGATTCTGGATGTCTCGTACAGCTCCTTCAACTCGTCAGATCCATTATCAAGCCAGCCCCGGAACCGGATGTCAGCGCGTGTATCATTGGCCATACGTTTCAATGTATCCAGATATGGCCCATCTCCGACAATATTGATCTCGCAGTCCAGCGTCCTGCCCCGCAGGGCTCCCAGCAGGTACTGAACACCCTTTCTTTCAAACATGCGGGTTACGACCAGGATGCGCATGCGCTTGTCGCGCCCCGGATCGAATTTAACCGCGTACATACCATTCGGAATAATCTCCGATCTGGTCGTACCGCTGCTTTTCTCAAGCAGCCCCTGCAAGTGGACACTGGGGCAAATCACGCACTCTGCATTTTTAACAACGCGTCCCCACAAGGGCGAGAGCAGGAAATGCTGGAACTGGAACCGGTCCGGATTGTAACCGGGCACATCGGACCCGTGGGCCGTGATGACATAGGGCAGGCCGGAAAGATGACCCAGCCTCCACGCAAGCACGCCATCCGGAAATATGAAGTGGGTGTGGTTGATATCGTATTTCCTGGTTGCCGCCAGTCGCTTCACATGCAAGTACGCGGACAATAAATGCGGCGCCATCTCGCGCGTGTGGCAGATATCCGCCCGTTTTCTGCCGGATGCCAGCCTGTAAACATTGACGCCTTCCACTTCTTCATAGTCTGGTAGCCCCGGAAATCCCATGGTGACAATATCGACCTCGTGTCCAAGTTTAGCCAGTTGTCGGGCAAGGCCATCGACAACTCTTGCACCGCCACCCCCCAGTGGTGGAAATTCGTAGCTTAAGGTAAGGATTCGCATTATTTTTCTTGCGTGGTGATCTACACCACTACGGCGCGCGTATAGTCATGAGCTCATCCTCGTTCAGCAACGGCAGGGAGTAGGCCTGGAGATTCTGGCGCAGGTGTTCAAGGCTGCTGTACCCAACCACAGCAGTCGCCACTTCCTCCAGGCCGCGGATAAACAGCAGGGCCGCTTGGGACAGCGTCCGGCCACCTGACTCAAGGGACCCCGAGCTGGTCCGCCTTTTCCTTCATTGCCTTGAGCCACTCCTTGTCTGTTATCCACCGGTCTGCCTTGGTCGGTGCTTTCGTCCCAGTTAACACGCCCTGCTCTAGCACCTTTACAGCACCCAGTTTATCGCTTTCCCGTGAAGACCGATGTCCAGGTCGTGTCGCGATAGTGCTCCACGACCGCTTCTAGCACGGCTTTCCACTTGTGGGCGCTTGCCACGTTCCCTTGATCCAAGCCACGTCGAGGCCCGGTTCGACCTACGATACCAGTGTGATCGGCTCATTCAACTGGTGAAAACTCCCGGTCCATCTGGGAAATGCGGGCTGAAACAGATTGAAGTTCACGGATAGCCCCCGGTTATCAGATAATCTGCCAGTAACTCACCAGCGCGCTGATGCGCATCACGTGACCAGTGACCATCACAGGGAAAGTGCACAGACTTGCCGCTGGCCTGCAATTCACGCATTGCAGACAAGGACGAAACATAGGCAATGCCTTCATGCAGCGAAAAGGCTGCCAGTCTTTTATCCAGATTATCGTAACCCAGGGCTATATCAGGATGCCGTTCCTCGAGCTCCTTGAACATCGTGTCGTCGACCTGGATAGCGCGGGTTACCGAGAACAGGATAAATTTAGCGCCACTGTTATTCGACTTGTTGTTCATTTCGCGTAAAAGCCGCATGGTCACACGCCAGGACTCTTCCCACTCCGACGGCCAGGGTGGATCACGATAAACCGTGTTGCTCACCAGGTCGTCAGGTCCGGATGGCTTCACAATAACATTCGCGTATATACCAAATCTTACCAGTGCGTTGTGGATTGCCGGGATTCGTGCCGCGCTGAAATATAAAAACCGGACCGAATGCAGATGCGCAAACAGAATCGATTTCCAAGACCCTGAATGGTCCGGCATGGGTGTGAACGGCCGCTGTTTGAGCGTGCCGTCCGATAACAGGTCAAAGTATGGTTTTGCGGGATTTCTGTCCAAAGCCAGCCAATTGTTCCGGAGATCGTTCGCCGCAAACGCCAGGATTACCAGGTTCGGATCGTACTTGAGCGCAAAATGCTCCAACAGTCGGTATTCCTGGTCGGTACCGAATCCGCGCACGCCGAATCCCAGCACC
>JAPUIA010000155.1 GCA_027297435.1 Gammaproteobacteria bacterium
TCCGTATCGAACAAACTCAAATAACCCCGGGGAGCTTTGGTGATGCGTTTGTAGTCGGCGCCGTTCTTGCCCCACGGCATAGCATGGTAGACGTTCATGAGCCGAGTGAATCGAATCGGGTTGCGTGCGAGCGCCTCCACGGTCGCGGTCTCTTTGTAGGCTTCTTGGGTTTGCATGTGCGCCCGGTTGTACATGCCGAGCACCATGATCCTCAAACCCTCGGTGTCCTTGGGGTAAGAGCCGTGCCAGGTATGGTCTCCCCAAATCACCATGGAACCGACTTCCGCTTCTATGGCCACGGCGTGCTCGTTCCAGTACCCGGCTTCTTCGACGGACGGAAGGCGCCGCCAGCGATGACTGCCGGGCACGAAGGAGAGGCCGCCGTCTTCCTTGGAGTAGTCCGTCAAGACGTAATTGAAATTGGCGCCATAGGTCTCCACCGCCATGGAAGGCATATCGAACTGCGCCCAGTCCGCATGGATGCCGGTACGTGCCGAACCCTTACCCTTGATCCAGGCGTTACACAAACTCAAGATGCAATCCGTGCCGACCAACCATTGAACGAGACCCAGCGCGACAGGATTGAGCACCAACTTTTCGAATATTGGATCGTCCCACAGAACGAATCGAAACAGCTCCTGGCTTTCACCGAATAGCGCTTCCAAGTCTTCGACGGCGCATCCCTTGCGCTGACTAACCAGTCGCAAGGCGGCTTGCTTGACCGCTTCGTGCTGCTCCGGTGGCCCAACCTTGTCAGGCGGCAAAACCGTGTAGCCGAACGCTTCGAGCTCGGCTAGATGCTCCAGCAAGTCGAGTTGTTTCAGTTCCCGGTACAAGGCCGGCGTGGTTTTCGCCGATGGCCAGTCTTCGATCTGCATCAATCGCTCTCCGTCTCGTCCGCTACTAAGGCCACGATACCAGCATCTCCGAAATCACACACGCGTGTGCTCGTCGGCCACCACGTCGACCTGCTTCGAGGTAGGCGTTTCAGCCGGGCTGCGTGTATGCTTCGCAGATTGGGAAGGAGCACCAAAATGAAATTACCAGTTCTTGTGATGATGGCGGTTGCCGCTGCAGTTGGCGCTACGATGGCTCTGCCCGCAGCGGCAGGTACGTTGACCGGCGTGGTCAAAACCGAGAAAGGCAAGGCCATCGAAGGGGTACTCGTTCGATTGACCGACGACGTTTCGGGCGTTTCGGAATCGGTGTATACGAATCCAGATGGCGCCTTCAACCTGGCGACAAGTCTCGCAGGCACGCTGAACCTGCGGTTACGTATTCCGTACTACCGTGACACTAATGTTACCGTCGAAATGGCACGTGATGATCGTCAACACGAAGAGTTGGTCATGCTGGCCATGACGGGCGACAAGGAAATCTCCGAGAGTCTTCCAGCCGCCTACCATTTCGGCAACCTGCCCTACCAGGCGGGTGACGACGCCCTGTTCAACCGCTATCAGTTTCAGCGCGATTGCCTGACCTGTCATCAGATGGGCAATCCCCTGACCCGCGTGCCGCGTTCACCGGAGGGATGGGTAGGCACCATCGAGCGCATGCATCGATATCTCGGCAACTTCGACGCGGAGCTTCGAGACCAACGATCGGAGATTCTCTCGGCCGGCTTCGATGGCAAACCCCTATCCGTACGACCGCAGTTCCCGCTCGATAAATCCTTGAGCCAAACCAAAATCATCGAGTACCGCATGGAGAAAGGCATCGTGCCACACGATGCAGCCATCAACCCTGACGACGGGTTGATCTACACGGTGGATCAGGCTGCCGATCACATGGCCATCACCGACCCCGAGACCGGTCAGACCGAGTACGTCTCGCAATCGGGCGGGGGCATGATTTACCGAATTTATGGCTCCGTTGCTGGCGAGATCGCCGTCTTCAACGGACGCAACGGACCGCATTCGATGTCGCTGGGGCCTGACGGTAAGTACTACGTAACCAATACGAGCACCAACAGCATCGGTGTGTTCAACCCTAAAACTAAGGCGTGGGAGCCGTCCTTCAAAATCGGTGGCAACGCCATTTATCCCCACACCATCCGCTTCGATGCAGAGGGCATCGTCTGGTATACGCTAGCGGGCTCCGAGCAGGTCGGTAATCTGGATCCCAAGACCGGAGAGATTCAGCTGGTCGATCTGCCCACGGTTGAACCCGGCGGCATCGCCGGGGGCACGACGCCCTATGGCATCGATGTCGACCCCCTGACGGGCATGATCTGGTATAGCCGCCTCTTTGGCGACAAGATCGGCAGCATCGATCCCGACACGCTGGATGTGACCGAATACGACTCCCCCGTGCGCGGCCCGCGGCGCATGCGCTTCGACGACGAGGGTATTTTATGGGTCACGGGCTACTCTGAAGGCACGCTCGCACGTATCGAACCGCGCGAGTACATCACCAAGGTGTACAACATGCCGGAATTCGCCGAAGGCTACCGACCGGCGCCCTACTCTTTGGGCGTCAATCCGATCACGCAAGACATCTGGGTCAACGAGAATATGACCGACCGCATCTATCGATTCATCCCGGATGAGGAACGGTGGATCGTCTACCCGATTCCTCTGTCGGGAACCTACACGCGCGACGTAGATTTCACGGCCGATGGTAAAGCTTGCATGTCCAACAACCCCGTACCAGCGGCAGCGCTGGAAGGCGGCGTGTTGCAGATACTGTGTATTGACGCGAACGCCGGTCCTGCCGATTAGCCGGATGAACAAACTCGTACGCAGAGTCATCGGTTGTTGCCTGGTCTTCGGTGCCGCAGTCGCGTTTGCCGACTACGACATCGATCAACCGATGACGGTTGCGCGGTTGAACGGCATCGACATCGCCTATACCACGGTCGGCGAGCCCGACGCTCCGCCAGTCCTCATGATCATGGGGTTGACGGCCTCGCACCGTTTGTGGGGAGACGACATCGTCAACCGTCTCGTCGATGCCGGATATCGCGTCATACTTTTCGACAACCGCGACACCGGCGATTCAGCCTTTCTCGACGAGTTAGGCGAACCCGTCATCTGGTGGCAGATGCTCAAGAATACCCTGGGGTTTGATATGGATTCACCGTACACGCTGCGTGACATGGCAGCGGACGGCATCGCCGTACTGAACCAACTCGACATCGAGCAAGCGCACATCGTCGGCGCCTCGATGGGTGGCATGATCGCCCAGGTCATAGCCACAGAATACGCGGACCGTACGACTACACTCGTGTCGATCATGTCCACGACCGGGGCGCCACACCTACCGTCGGCCGAAGACGGCGCCGGTGAGGCGCTTTTCGACCTTGGCGAAAGCGAAGGGGATGTCGCCGCGCGACTACGTGAACTGGGCATATTCCCAGAATCGATGCCCCGGCAACTGATGGCCGTTCTGCAGGCGGGCGATCGATCGGAGGCGGTCAAGACCATCGCGGTGCCGACCCTCGTGCAACACGGCGCGGACGATCCCCTGTTGCCGCCACCGCACGGTGAACACACCGCACAACTGATCGAGGGTTCGAAGCTCATCATCTATCCCGGCATGGGACACAATTTGCCACCCGAGGTGCTGCCTCAGGTCGTCCATGACATGGTTCTGCATTTCGCCGCGACGGAAACGAGCGCTGGCGTTGAACAGGCGGCCGCACCATAGACGAGCATTAGGTTCGACCTGGTATTTTCGATCACGATACGCCGTAACGACGTTCAACAAAAACAGGAGAGGACCCATGCCGACCCCTGCTTCCGATAAATGGCTCGCATCGGTGACGGAAGACATCATCGATCCGGGGCGTCCGATCATCGACGCTCATCATCACCTTTGGGAAACCCCGCTACTGTGGGGTACCTACGTCCTAGAGGATCTTTGGGCCGATACCGGTTCCGGGCACAATGTCGAAAAGACGGTATTCATCGATTGCCACTCCAACTACCGGCAAGACGGACCGCAGCACCTGAAACCGATCGGTGAAACCGAGTACGTTGCCGCCGTTGCCGAGGCAAGCGCTCGTGACGCGGATCAAGCGACCATCGCGGGCATCGTCAGCCACGCGGACATGACCCTGGGCGAAGCCGTCGAAGAGGTGCTCGAAGCCCATGAAGCCGCGGGCAAGGGGTTGTTCCGCGGTATCCGACACGCCGGCCCCCATGACGAGACCGGCACACTCTCGAACGCGGGCCGCGGGCGACCGTGTCCGTACGGCCGCGAAGACTTTCGCACCGGCGTCAAAACGTTGGGCCGTCTTGGCTACACGTACGACACCTGGCATTTCTTCCATCAGAACCAGGACTATCTGGCACTCGCCCGCGCGGTGCCTGACACCATCATGATTCTCGATCACTTCGGAACCCCCTTAGGCGTTGGCGCCTACGCGGGCAAACGGGAGGAGATTTTCGAGCAATGGCAGCAAGACATCGCGGACATCGCCGAATGCCCTAACGTGGTTGCCAAACTCGGCGGTCTAGCGATGCCGGACAACGGCTTCGGCTGGGATCAAAACGAGCGTCCACCGAGCTCCGATGAGTTCGTGGCGGTACAAAGCCGCTACTATCTGCACACGATCGAATGCTTTGGACCCGAACGCTGTATGTTCGAGAGTAACTTTCCGGTCGACAAATTATCGATCTCTTACCACGTGTTATGGAACGGGCTCAAAAAGATCGTCGCGGATTTCTCCGAAGACGAAAAACACGCGATGTTCTATGGGACAGCGTCGAGGGTGTATCGGGTGTGAGACACCGGTTGGTAGGAGCGGCTTCAGCCGCGATTCCTTTGTGTTCAGCCTTGGATGATCGCGGCTAAAGCCGCTCCTACCCTAATAGCAAAAATTCGAGCGCCGAAATTAAAAGACCAGTCTGCCCAAGCTTTCGGCCACCACGGCGGGTTTGTCCTGACCTTCGACCTCGACCTTCAACTCGTTCATCGTCTCGATCATGCCGCCTTTGATTTCCGCGCGTTTGAGGGTACTGACCGTGCGGATCTTTGCACCCACCGGAACCGGTGAGGGGAAGCGCACCCTGTCGAAGCCGTAGTTGATGCCGAGTTTCTGACCCTCGAGCCGTGGCCCTGGCACGACTTCGGTGCGTGGCAGATGGCCCATGATCGAGAGCGTGAGATGACCGTGGGCGATGGGCGCTCCAAATGGCCCGGCTTTCGCTCGGTCAACGTCGACATGAATCCACTGATGATCCATGGTCACTTCTGCGAACTGGTCGATTCGGTCTTGAGTCATCTCGAACCACTCCGTCGGTGGCGAGGATTCGCCGATGCGGCCTTGCAATGCCTCCAGCGCTGCAGCCAGGTTGGTTTCTGAGTCACTCATTCAATGCTCCTTACTCTTGTGTCCGGGGTTTGAAAAATCCCCCGATTTGCTCAGTTGCCCCCGCCGGCCTGCTGCATGAATTCTTTTTCCAGCATTCGCGCGCCGCGAAGAATATTGCCCATGGCGTAGTTGCCCTCGTGGCAGGCGTATTCGAAAACCTTTTCGTCGCTTGCCTTCCACGCGTACTCGCCACTCCAAGGTGCGGTCCACGCGGTCGGGTCATCGACCGTAAAGTTGTAGAGCAGATTGCCGTTGTCCATCAACGAGAAACGTTCGATGAGATGTAGGTTCTCATCGCCGCCGTACAGTCCGGTCAGTTCACGGAAATTAATGGTATCGACCACGAGCGTATCCCCTTCCCACCAGCCGATCGAATCACCCAACCACATACGATCGCTTTTCGGACCGTGCTCGGAATTGAGGCGAATGATGCGTGCGTCGTGCACCATCTCCATTAGGATCATGAGGTGATCCTCGGTCTGCACGATTCTCTTATAATTGTTGTATACACCCGGCAGCATCGGCGGGCCGGCACTGAACCCCACAATGCAGCGCTCGGCAAGTGCCAGGCTTTCGGGTCCGTCGAACGGTCCCGGACCGTCATTCTCGAGCCACGACGCCGTGCCGTCGTTGACATAAGTAAACGAGGTGAAGTTATCGGCCCTTTTCTGGGTGCCTTCCGGCGTCATCTCCGGTTGCCGCCCGTTCGGCGGGTCGTAAATGATGGACGTGCGAAATTTGCCATCCACCTCGGACGCGTCGCTGCCAAAGTCGAGCCAGAACCGGTTGTAGCCCCCCGTCCCGCCGCCGCCACCGGTTAGTACCTCAGAATCGCCGCCGACCGGGGGCGCTTCGCGATTCGGATCACTCGCCAGCAATGCTTCGGCGTTACCCTCCGCGACATCGGTTTTCATCTTTTCGGCTTCTTCTGCCGTCATGAACTGCTTCTCGCCGAGGTCTTCCGGCCGGTTCAGCGGCGTCAAGGTGCCACTGTCGTAATGCCCGGAAAAATCGGGCTTGCCCGAAAGCGTACGCTTGATCGCGGACTCGCCGTCGGCTGCGGCGGCACTACTCAACAGCGCCAAGCATGAAGCGAGGACGAGAAGCTTGCGGATCATTACGGATCTCCGGTCATAGGGCACGAAATTTGCTACCACTGCAGACGTAGTAGCGCGCGGGCTGGTTTACGATACTACAACATTTCGAAACGTCGGTTTTTCGATCACAAGGGAGGAAGCAACGTGAAATTTGGTGCACAGGTCGGCTGCTACCGTAACACTTGGGACAGCATTCGGGGCGTTGTCGAGGTGCTGGAGGCGGGTCCGTGGGACAGCATTTGGTTCGCAGACCATTTCATACCGCCCCCCGGCCGCCGCGACGAGGAGCACCTGACCGCGCACGAAGGCTTTACGCTGATCGCCGCGGTGGCGGGCATCACGGAAAGGCTCAAGCTCGGTCACCTGGTCCTCGGCAACACGTACCGCAACCCGGCGTTGGTCGCCAAGATGGCGACGACCGTCGACCAGATCTCCCATGGGCGATTTATCCTGGGCATCGGTGCGGCTTGGTTCAAGCGCGAGCACGAAGCCTACGGCTGGACCTTTCCGTCGATGCAAGAGCGCCAAGATCGCTTCGAAGAAGCCTGCAGCCTCATTCGAGCTCTGTTTACCTCGACCGAACCCGTGACCGTCGAGGGCACCTACTACACGCTGCACGAAGCACCGCTCTCCCCGGGATCTTTTCAACAACCGCACATTCCGATCCTGGTCGGTGGCACCGGCGAGAAACGAACGCTACGAACCCTGGCAACGTACGGTGACATCATGAACCTCGACGGTTGGGCCGGTGGCCCGATGACGGCAGACTACTTCCGCCACAAGTGCGGCGTGCTGGACAAACACTGTGAGAACGTGGGCCGCGATCCGTCCGAGATCAAGCGTACCGTGCTCATGCCGACGCTGCTGACCGACGACGCGGCTGCAGCCGAGGGATTCATCGCCAACCGGCGCCTAGGCGCCGGTACGGCCGCGGGATCGAAAAACTACCTCATCGACCGCATCGGCGAGATCATCGAGGCCGGAGCCGAAGGCATCATGCTCGGCGGCATCCCGACGGACGATCTCGACCAGTACACCCGTGTCGCAGAGGACGTGTTGAGCGCATTCGATTGAACACCATGGACCGGTGCCAGCCAAGTGGCGCCTTAGGCTAAGCGAAGGCCGTGTTAACATCACCGCGGGATTCGGCTAACCGTTCGAGGAAAAAACCACAATGCACGACCTGGTCATCAAGAACGCCACCATAGTCGATGGCACCGGCACACCCAAAGTCAGCGGCGACGTCATCGCAGACGGTGGAAAAATTGTCGAAGTCGCACCCGCGGGCACGGGCCCGGCAAAAGCCCGGCGACTCATAGATGCGGGCGGCGACTTGTTGACGCCGGGCTTCGTCGACATTCATACCCACTACGACGGCCAAGTTTGCTGGGACAAGCAAATTACGCCCAGCAGCTGGCACGGCGTAACCTCCATCGTCATGGGCAACTGCGGGGTCGGGTTTGCGCCCGTGCGACCCGGCGCGCAGGACGAGCTGGTGGCCTTGATGGAAAGTGTCGAGGACATTCCCGGTACCGCGTTGCACGAAGGCATTCCCTGGGGTTGGGAAACGTTCCCCGAATACCTCGACACCATCGACACACCGTACGTTGTAGACGTTGGCACCCAAGTACCGCACATTCCGATTCGCCATTACGTCATGGGCGAGCGTTGCTACGACGACGCGACCGCAGAAGATATGGTCGAGATGCGGACCATCACGCGTACCGCGCTCGAAGCCGGCGCCCTCGGATTTTCCACGTCGCGATTCTACGGCCACGTCGACAAGGCGGGTAATCTGGTGCCCGGCACCCGTGCGTCGGCCGAGGAGATGCGCACAATCGGCAGCGCTTTCGAGGGTCTTGGTTATGGCACGATGGAATTCGTGTCGGACAGCCTGAACGAACCCGAAGAACTGGCTTGGATTGAACACATCGCGCGTACCACCCATTGCACTATGACACCCTTGGTCACCGCCGGATTCGGCCCGGTGTGGACGCTGGCGGAAAAACTCAACGCCGAGGGCTTCAACCTCAGACCCCAAGTCGGCGCGCGTCCGGCATCGATCTTGATGACCCTGGATGGCACGATCAATCCCATGCGGCAATTCCCCGCGTATCGCGAGATTCACGAACAACCCTTGTCGATACGTCAAGCACGCTTGAAAGATCCCGCGTTTCGTCAGCGCGTGCTCAGCGAAGAACCGATTCTGCCAAAAAATGCCGATGCCGCTCGCTTCATGACCGACTACGAGCACATCTACCTCATGGATGCAGCACTCACCTACGAACCCGGCCCCGACGACACAGTCGCGGCAACGGCCCGTGCGCAGGGAGTGGATCCTCGTGAGGTGATCATGGACACCCTGGCAGAGGGTGTTCCGCTACTCATTTTGTTCGGCCGGTACGACGGCGACCTGGAAGGTCAGCGCGCGGTCATCGAGCATCCGCAGAGCGTGTTTGGCCTGTCGGACGGCGGCGCACACTGTGGCGTGCTCGTGGACGCCGGCGTGCCGACCTACATGCTGAGTTACTTCACCCGCGATCGTCGCCGCGGGCCCCTCATGCCGCTCGAATTCGTCGTC